>DATKWM010000065.1:0-7276 GCA_035529575.1 Desulfatiglandales bacterium | reverse complement strand
GGGCCCGGTACGTGGGTTAGTGAGAAAAAGAGGGTTGGTTTCATCACTCAGGACGATGATGGAGACATTGCCTGAGAGATCGGGTGGTAGAATAGAGAGCCATTACTTTTTTTAGGAGGCAGAGAAAGATACAATGGATATTCGACACTGTTTTGATGTTCTTGAACTTGATAGCAATGCGAGCATAGATGAGGCAAAACAGGCCTATAAAGATATGGTCAACATCTGGCATCCGGATCGTTTCTCCAACAATCCTCGTCTAAAACAAAAGGCTGAGGATAAATTAAAGGAAATTAATGAAGCCTATGAGATGATGCAGTCCTTTTTATCCTTAAAAAAACCGCTGGAGCCAGAGAAAGCCCCGCACGCAAAAGGTAACTCGGGAGCAGACATCAGCGCAAATGCAAGCAGTAGGGCGAGGTACCATAAATCCCACGCAGAGACTGGAACAAAGGATAAAACAGAGGCCTTTTTTGAAGCAGGCACAGGTATTGTTTTGAGCTTGTTTTCCTATATTTCTTCAGCAGTTCGCCGCATAGTAACAGAGGCCAAAACTGGGATAGACCAGGGAAAATCGAACCAGTGGCAAAAAAGTGATGATATGAGAGGAAAAGGCAGAGGCAGAGGTATGAGAAGCGGGAAAAGAATGGGTAGAGGTGGTAGAGGAGGAGGAAGAGGGAAAGGAAAAGGAATGTAGGGGCAAGATTTTACCCAAATTATTACACATTTATTCCTTTCAACACAATATCCCCTTCGGTAACGCCAATATCCTTCGCTATGACATAGCATTTTGCCTTTAACATAAAAAATATAGGCTTTTTTTCATCAGAAAGCCCCTCATAATTTCCTTGTCCCTTACTTATCACACATTTTGCGTCGTTATATATCTTTCTAAATTTACTACTACATGTTCTAAGTATGGTACCGGGCGCATTTGTCCCGGATGATACTATCGTTGCAACTTTATCTATTCCTGCCAGTATTGCATCATCATATGTTACATCATTGATAACAGGTTCATCTCTCACAACATATATCACTGACTTTTTTAATTCTTCTATTAAAATTCTATCAAAAACAGATTCTCCAGCATTATCGCCAATATAAAGAATTTCATCAGTCTTGTCTAAACACTCCTTGAATATAGTGTAATCATATATTGCAAAATCTTTTTCGAGCGCTTCATGTATTTCTCTCTCAATATCAAAATTTCTATTCACACCAAAGTCGATTATATTACCAGCAATCGCAATTCTTATCGCTGAAAGAAGACTATCATCTGATTGTTCGACCTTCTGTTTTAAAGAATGGTATAAAGAGAGGGCTTTGTGAGTGATTTCAATTTTTATTTCCTTATAAGGATCATAGTTCCCTGTGATTTCTCTTACTTTTTCATATATTAGCCTTCCAGTTTCTGGTGGAGCGCTCTCAAGAGGAATGTCCTTGAGCACTATTCCTATCTCATCCAAAATTCTTTTTATCTTTTTTTCATCATCTGTGGCTATTCGTCCTGCACGAAGTGCTTGGTTGAAAAAACAAGGAATACAGTCAAGATATGTTTTCATTTAATCCTTTTTTGGCGAATCTTTTTATCTGCATCCGCCATCTCTGATGCGGTAAATATTCTCTACCTATACACCATCCAGGTGTATTGTTACGTCTGTGGAATGAGTCAAATAACTTCCATGGTTTCTGCTGCTCGAAGACAATGTTGGGCATCTGGTGGTACATAAAGGGCATCACCTGGCTTGAGATCCACTGCTTCTCCATTCACCTCGCCAGTTCCATTGCCTTTTAGAACGAAAAACTCATGTTCCCAAGGATGGCTATGATTAGGACTTCGTCCGCCTGGTTCAATGGTTAAAACTCTCAAATTAAAATTGGGAGCCCCGTCCTTTTCTGTGATTACATGTCGTATGACAACTCCTTTTGCTCCATCTGTTTCGGTTTTTTCTGCTTCCTGATCTAAATAATGAATGTGTTTCACTTTTCGTCCTCCTGTCTAATAGTATGTTAAAATTAAAAATTTTAGGCGTTCAAAGGTTCAGACCTGCCCGCCCCGATTATATCAGGACAGGCGGGGTTCAACGTTCCAGGTTACCTGATTTTTTGTTGATTCAACGTTACGTAAGGCTCACTTTAGACTTCGGGGCAAGACGGTTTTGCATACCTAAGAAAACCAGCAAACCCCCAGATCACACGAATCAGCGTTTCAGATTTTCGGTGAACCCTGAACCCTTAAACCCTGAACCTCTCAATCCGTGAACGGTTACTAAAGATCTAAATTTTCTACTCGAACCACTTATACGTCTATTGACTTATCTTTTTATCCCCCCTTCAACATGTTTCGCCTACACATTGCTTAAAAGTTCCTTGGCATCCTTTATAACATGCTCTACGGTGAAACCGAATTGTTGAAAGAGCTCTTCTCCTGGAGCTGAGGCCCCAAAGCGTTCTATGCCGATGATTTTGCCATGCGCTCCAGTGTATCGCTCCCATCCATATGGGCAGCCTGCTTCAACTGCAAGGCGTGCATTTACATGAGATGGCAACACCTCCTCATGATAATCTTTGGACTGCATTTCAAAAAGTTCCCAGCAAGGAACATTGACCACTCGGACCTGAATGCCCTGATTTACCAATTGCTCATATGCTGACAGCAGAATAGGCACTTCTGACCCTGTGCCTATCAAAATCAGTTCAGGTTTTGATCCAGGGGCATCAGCCAGAACATAGGCACCGCGTTGAAGTCCATTTGCTTTAGTATAGCGATCCCTATCAATGATAGGTAATTTCTGTCGTGTCAGAATCAGTGCGGTTGGGCCATCTCGACGGCTCAGGGCTATTTTCCATGCCTCTACTGTCTCCTGGGCATCCGCAGGGCGGATAACCATCAGGTTCGGCATGGCTCTCAAGCTGGAAAGCTGCTCGATAGGCTGATGTGTGGGGCCATCCTCTCCCAGCCCGATGGAATCGTGAGTGAAGACGTAAATCACAGGCAATTTCATCATTGCTGCCAAACGAATAGCCGGGCGCATGTAATCGGAAAAGATCAGAAACGTCCCACCATAAGGGATGAGGGCTCCGCTGAGGGCCATACCGTTCAAAATCGCTCCCATGGCATGCTCCCGAACACCGAAATGAATGTTGCGGCCACCTGTGTTTTTGAACTCTCCGAAGTCTTTCAGAAAGGTATTGTTTGAGGGTGCTAAATCTGCTGAACCACCGATAAGGCCAGGAATATAAGGTGCAACTGCTTGTAGCACTTTACCAGAGGCAGAGCGAGTTGCCACAGCCCCATCTTCGGGTTTAAATAGAGGCAAAAAATCTTCCCACTGGGAAGGGTCAGGGGCTTTATGCATTTTCTCCCACTCATGGGCAAGTTCAGGATAGGTTTTTTTATAGGCCTCCCAGAGAGATAACCATTCTTTCTCGTGTTCTTGTCCATGTTTTTCCGCTTGTCTAAAATGGAAAAGCACATCCTCGGGGACAAAAAACGACGGAGTTTCAGGCCATTGGAGATTTCTCTTGGTCAGCACTACCTCTTCTTCGCCCAATGGTGCTCCGTGGGCATCAGCAGAGTCCTGCTTGTTGGGGCTCCCATACGCAATGTTGGTCCTCGCAATAATAAGAGAGGGTTTTGATTTCTCTTCTTTGGCTTGCTGAATGCTCTCCTCGATACCTGCTAAATCATAGCCATTTACATGCTGAACGTGCCAGTTGTACGCATCAAAGCGGCGCCCTACATCTTCACTTAAGGAAAAATCGGTGGGTCCCTCGATGGTTATCCGATTATCCAGATAGATATAGATAAGATTTCCTAAGCCAATATGTCCTGCCAGAGAAGCCGCCTCAGAAGAGACTCCCTCCATAATATCTCCATCACTCACGAAAGAGTAAACAAAGTAATCAACCAGTGGAAATTCAGGCCTGTTAAAACGGTTGGCCAGAAACCTCTCAGACATTGCCATGCCAACGCCGGTTGCAAAGCCCTGACCCAATGGTCCCGTAGTAGTTTCTACACCAGGTGCGCAATTATACTCGGGATGTCCGGGGGTATGACTGTTCCATTGTCGAAAAGCCTTTATCTCGTCGAGTGTAAGATTATACCCCGTCAGATAGAGCATAGCATACAACAGCATGGAGCCATGGCCAGCCGATAAAACAAAGCGATCGCGATTTAGCCATTGTGGATTTTTGGGATTGTACCTCATGATTTTAGTCCAAAGAACATAAGCGAGGTCAGAGGCCTCCATGGGCATACCGGGATGACCAGAATTAGCCTTCTGCACCGCATCTACCGCTAAAAAACGAATCGTGTTGATGCACTTTTCTTCAAATGAACCCGGAAACTCATTTGACTTTCTCTTATTTTCAGATGCCATTTTCAGCTCCTTTATTATCGCGAAATATAGTTATCATCATTTTCCCATAGGTTGAGATGCTTCCATCTGACTATGGCCAATACCTAAGCAGGTGTCTTTTCTTTAACTTTTTTCGATGCTCTTGAATTTATTATCATTTTATTCAACAAGTCAACGGCAATCTCTGCAAACTTTGACATAACATTGTGATATCTTTGTATCATAAAAATGAATTCTGAAATTCTTTATTTGAAATCACTACGTTAGTAATTTTTATAATGAATTTTCTAGTCGGCAATTCAAACTCAGCAAGGTTACTGTGAAAAAGAAAAAAGGTTTCCAAGAATTTCTCGGAAACCTTTGTTTGATGTATGGTAGGCCGTAGGGGAATCGAACCTCTAACCTACTGATTAAGAGTCGGATTCAGGGGGATTAGGTAAGATAACGAAATTACATAACTATTTGATTTTATTGTATCTGTATAATATAAACAATAGAAAGAAAATAAGCTAAAAAATCAATTATTGTCACATTTGTCACAATTTCCAGGGGATAGGGTGATATCCCCGAACGCCGGTTTTCCTGGCCGGTTTCCCCTGGATTAATTACCAGGCCGCTACAGGAGGCGATGGATGTTTGATAAGTTAAAAGACTTTTTAAAAAGTCAAGCCAACCTTCCCAAAAAAGAACAAGATAAAATTCTTGAAACCTTATGGGCAAATAAGAAAATTCTTTTAAAAAAGACTTATTCTGAGTATTTTAATCATCTTATGGCAGTGCCAGAAGCAGGTTCTGGAGAGTATTATAGAGAACGTAAAGCTAAAGGACCGAGTCTCTTTTTTAAAGAAATTGAAGAAATTAGTGAAGAAGAAATACCCCACTCAAAAAGTTCTTTACAGGAAATTATCAAATCATTTTTGTCTATAGATTATATAGCACCTAGTAATGTTATTGAACTCCATAACCATCTTTTTGCTCTTCGTTACTATTATGAGTTTCTAGAGGATTTTAAAAACGAAATTCCTTTGTCCATGTCTTTGTTGATTGATTTTGCAACACTTCAACTGATTGAAAGAGCTTTGATGGTAATTCCCATTGTTGATAACGTGGGGCAGAAAGCAGACAATAAAAGAAAAAGTAGGACATCCAAAGGATCAAAAAAAGATGACCGAGCACAGATTGCAATAGAGCTTTATTACAGAATGGATATAAAAGGTATGAGCTGTAATAAACTATACAACAAAATAGCAAATGATATAGAGACTAAAATAGATAAATTAAGCAAGGATGGGAGGAAAAAATATCCATTTAAAAGGCGCCCCGATAAGAAATCAATAGAACGATACCTATTGAATGATGAAAAAATCAAAAGGGAGTTAAAAAAAAATGAATAAAATATAAGGACAAACATTATATTTGTCTAATGATTTTTTTGAATTTTGGACAAACATTATATTTGTCTAAAGTTTAATAATTTAGATACTTTACAGTCTTTTCTTTTAGTCTTAATATTTACCCCATAGCATATATTGTTATGGGGTTTTTTGTTTTTATCTTTCTTAATGGAGGGTTTTATGAATCAAAATCTTTTAACTGTTAATGAGCTTGCCAACAAGTTGAAGGTCCCTAAATCTTGGGTTTATTCCAGAACACGACAAACAGGACCGGGAAGTATACCAAAAGTGCAAGTAGGAAAGTATATCCGCTTTCCAGAGATTGATGTAATGGATTGGATTCAGGAAAAGCAGAATATTGGGAGAGTTTAAAAATGAGCGATAAACAAATAGAAGAAAGAAAGAGATATCCGCTCTCAAAACTATAAGGGAAAAAAATAATGTACGTTTACAAACCCGAACTCAGAGATCAAGAAGGGAAATTCCCGATACAGCGGATATACACAGGAGGCAAGGCAAAGGCCGATGCTCAAATATTAGCCGAGGACAGTATTGAGCAAGAACAGACCTCTGACCTCAATGAATCGTCACCTAAAAAGATAGTTGAGATGCCCATTAGTCAAATAGAAGATCCTGCTTTTACTCTTGATATGATTCCCGGTGGTTGCTTCCTTGTGGCAAGGAAAGTTTTTAAATCAGAGATATGGCTTAAACATCCTTTTTATCTCAAAACATGGTTATGGATACTTGGACAGGCCAACCATGCAGACCACAAAAAAAATAATAGAACATACAGACGAGGCGAACTGATTACAACCTATGATGAGATTATCAAAGGGGTAGCGTATTACTTCAATCGTAAGCATATTGTCCCCCCTCTAAAACAGGTTAGAATTATTCTAAAATGGTTAGTTTCTAAAGGTATGATTACCCTTCAACCTTTACGTCAAAATGATGTTGAGCGTCCAACAAGGGCAGACCCCAGGGCAGACCTTGAACCTCTAACAAGGGCATACCTGGGCGTTAGAATTATCGTAATAAATTACGATAGTTACCAGGATTTAAAAAATTACAAGGGCAGACCTTCAAATAAGAACCAGGGCATACCTTCCGTCCAACAAGGGCACAATAACAAGAATGATACAAGAAAAAAGACTAATATATATAGTCAAAACTTTCTCAATTACTGGAAGGAATATCCTAATAGGGTAGCCAAGAAAAAAGCTCATGAGGCATGGAATAAATTAGAAAAGGCAGAGGATATGGAAACCTTGTTACCTATCCTATTAGATGCCATTGAAAACCAGAAGAAGGCTAAAGAGACCTTAAAGGCTAAGGGTGAGTTTGTTTCTGAGTGGCCACATGGTGCTACATGGCTAAACGGTAGAAGATGGGAGGATGAAATTGAAGTCAAACAAGGATACGATGGATTTTAACAAATACCTTGAATATGAAGGCCCGGATAAAATAATCACGAGCTTTGAGCTTGATGATATTTTAGCTCAATCAGGAGAGCAG
>DATKWM010000064.1:0-7307 GCA_035529575.1 Desulfatiglandales bacterium | reverse complement strand
CACCCTCCCAGAGGGAGTAGAGATGGTTATGCCTGGTGATAATGTCTCTTTGGAGGTAAACTTGATAAACTCGATAGCGATGGAAAAGGAGCTCCGCTTTGCTATTCGGGAAGGCGGTAAAACAGTTGGTGCTGGAGTAATCAGTGAAATAGTGGAATAAGGCGAAACCGTTATGAATAATCAGAAGATTCGGATAAGGTTAAAGGCGTATGATCATAAACTTTTAGATCAATCTGCTTCAGAGATTGTGGATACTGCTCAGAGCACCGGAGCAAAGATTGCTGGCCCGATACCACTTCCAACAGAGATTAATAAATATTGTGTTTTACGGTCACCTCACGTGGATAAAAAATCAAGAGAACAATTTGAGATAAGAACACATAAGAGGTTGATAGATATTTTAGAGCCAACGCAGCAGACAGTGGATGCCCTTATGAAATTGGATCTTGCCGCTGGAGTGGATGTGGAGATAAAGCTTTAGGGAAACAGAAACTATGGTCAAAGGAATTCTGGGAAAAAAGATTGGTATGACACGTGTGTTTCGAGATAACGGAGAGTCTGTCCCTGTCTCTGTGCTGGAGGTTGGCCCATGTTATATCATTCAGATTAAGAGGGTTGACAAAGAGGGATATAATGCTGTTCAGATAGGCTTTCAGCCAAAAAAAGATAAACGAATAAATAAGCCTCTATCCGGTCACCTAAAGGCAGCAGGAAAAGGTGGATTCGACCTTTTACGGGAAATAAAAGTAGATGATATTGATGGATTTGAACTCGGGCAGGAGATTAGTGGTGAGATATTCAATGTTGGAGATTTAGTAACTGTAAGAGGCACGAGCAAAGGGAGGGGTTTCAGCGGAGTTGTGAAAAGATGGGGATTCAGTGGAGGAGGTAAAACTCATGGTTGTCGATCCCATAAGGTTCCTGGTTCTCTTGGTGCGAGTGCAACTCCAAGCAGGGTGATGAAAGGAAAAAAACTTCCTGGTAGGATGGGTAACGAAAAAGTGACAGTTAAAAATTTAAGGGTATTTGATGTTGTGAAAGAGAAAAATTTAATCTTGCTTAAAGGTTCGGTTCCTGGTAGTAGAGGGAGCTTCTTAGAGGTAAAAATTAGCAATTAGTAATTTTAAATTAGCAATTATTAAATGTGGAGCAAGACGACAGTGGCTCTTATAGATGTACATAATGTAAAAGGTGAGAAGATTCATGAGCGGAATATAAAGGATGAAATCTTCAATGTTTCTGTCAGAGAAGATATAATTCATCAGGTGGTAAGGGGTCAATTGGCAAGCTCTCGCTCCGGAAGTGCATCGACTAAAAATAGATCTAAAGTAAAAGCGAGCACTAAAAAACTATGGCGACAGAAAGGCACAGGTCGAGCAAGGGTAGGAGCAGCGTCTTCACCTATAAGAAGGGGTGGCGGTGTAGCCTTTGGGCCTGTACCAAGAGATTATTCATTTAAGGTTAACAAGAAGGTCAGAAAGGCAGCATTACGGATGGCCTTAGCCGATAAATTCAAGACAGGACAACTCTTTGTGGTTGATAACATTCATCTTGAAGAAATAAGCACAGGAAAATTATTTGATGTTTTAAAGAACTTTGATTTAGATAATGCCCTCATAGTTACGGAAAGGGCGGATGAGAACCTTGAAAAATCCTCAAGAAATATTAAAAAGGTTAAACTCTTAAGGGCTGAAGGACTCAATGTATACGATATTTTACGTCACAAATATCTCTTATTTGTTGAAGGAGCTTTAGGAATAGTAGAGGAGGCCCTCGCTCGGTGATGGATTTTTATCAGATAATTAAAAGACCGCTTATAACAGAAAAAGCTACGAAGCAAAAGGAACAAGTGAATCAACTTACATTCGAGGTGGATAGACACGCCAACAAGATATTGGTGAGGAATGCCATTGAGAACATATTTAAGGTGAAGGTTTTAAGCGTAACTGTCATTAATGTTAAAGGAAAGAAACGCACAGTAGGAAGGAATGTAGGAAGAAAGCCAGACTGGAAAAAGGCAATTGTAAGACTTGCACCAGGTGAAAATATCGAATTTTTTGAGGGTGTTTAAAGGAAAGAAATATGGCGCTTAAAAAAAATAACCCGACCTCACCTGGAAGACGATTTCAGACGGTATCAAGTTTCGAAGAGATTACAACGAGTAAGCCGGAAAAGAGCTTATTAAAACCAACAAAGAGATCTGGCGCCAGGAATTCTCAAGGAAGAATCACTGTAAGGCACAGGGGAGGAGGACACAAGAGGAGATATAGGATGATTGATTTTAAAAGGAAGAAAGATACTATTCCAGCCATCGTTGCCTCAATAGAATATGATCCTAATAGGTCTGCAAGGATTGCACTCCTTCACTATTTAGATGGGGAGAAGTCCTATATATTGGCACCAGATAAATTACAAGCTGGTGACAGGGTAGAATCTGGAGAGAATGTGGAGATAAAAATAGGTAACACCATGCCTTTGGCAAATATTCCCATGGGTACACATATACATAATATAGAATTACATGTCGGTTACGGAGGACAGCTCGCAAGAAGTGCAGGCGGGTATGCCCAATTAATGGCTAAGGAAGGAAAGTACGCACAGGTGAAACTTCCCTCAGGCGAGGTACGGATGATTTTATTAGGCTGCCGGGCTACCATTGGTGAAATAGGGAATTTAGATCATGAAAATATCTCCCTTGGTAAGGCAGGAAGATCAAGGCATTTAGGAAGAAGACCGCATGTAAGGGGTGTAGCTATGAACCCAGTTGATCATCCTCTTGGAGGTGGAGAAGGAAGATCATCAGGGGGTAGACATCCAGTTACGCCGTGGGGTGTACCTACTAAGGGTTTCAGAACAAAACGTAACAAGACAAGTGATAGATTGATTATCAAAAGAAGAAAATAGGAAAGGAGAGAGGGTTGCCACGTTCAGTAAAGAAGGGACCTTTTGTGGATGATAGTCTCACGAAGAAGGTAAATAGAGCCATAAAGGAGAACAGTCATCAGGTTATTAAGACATGGTCTCGGCGGTCTGTTATTTTTCCAGAGTTTATAGGTTTAACCTTTGCTGTGCATAACGGGAAGAAATTTGTTCCGGTATTTATCACCGAAGATATGGTAGGACATAAATTAGGTGAATTTTCACCAACAAGAATATTTTATACCCATGCCGGAGGGGATAAGAAATCTCGTTTGAAAGGGAAAAAGAAATAACAAAGCCCACGCATTGCTTCATAGGATATTCCACTTTTCCATATGGATGGATTAGATTAATTGCTGATAGAAAACAATACTGCCTATAGGGTCGAGAATTTTCGATATATTGAGTAAGACATGGAAATCAAGGCTATTGCAAAGTACATACGGGTATCTCCAAGGAAGATACGACTACTTACGAGGGAGATAAGAGGGAAAAAGGTTGAAGAAGCATTAAACATATTAACCTTTGCTCCGCAAAAAGGGGCCCCTATTTTACGTAAGTTAGTCAATTCTGCTATTGCTAATGCGAGCCAACGTCCTGATACAGATGTGGACAGCTTGTTTATCAAGCATATATTTGCTGATGAGGGGCCAATGTTAAAACGATTTAGACCAAGGGCTATGGGGAGGGCAACGAGGATAAGAAAAAGAACCAGTCACTTGACGATTATTCTCGATGAGAGATAACCCTATAAAAAGTGCCTAAAATTATCGATTAAAACTTCCAAACTAACAGATTAGAAGGAGAATTCAGTGGGTCAAAAGGTACATCCAGTAGGATTAAGGCTAGGCATTAATAGGACATGGAATAGCAGGTGGTTTGCTGGTTCTGAGTTTGCCTCACTCGTTATAGAAGACGAGGAAATTCGGAGATTTTTAAAAAAGCGGCTTTATCAGGCTGGTGTATCTAAGATAGAGATCGAGAGAACTGCTAACAAGGTAAGGCTTAGGATTTATACATCGAGACCTGGGATTATAATTGGTAAGAGAGGGGCAGAGATAGAAAATTTAAAAAAGGAAATAGAGAAAAAAATAAAAAGGGAATTTTTTATTGATATCAAAGAGGTAAGAAGGCCGGAATTGGAAGCTCAACTAGTTGCAGAGAATACAGCTATACAATTAGTTCGTCGGGTGGCATTTCGCAGGGCAATGAAGAAGAGTGTTAATTTGGCTATGAGATTTGGTGCGAAGGGTATAAAGATTTCCTGTAGTGGGAGGCTCGGTGGAGCAGAGATGGCAAGGAGAGAATGGTATAGGGAGGGCAGGGTACCATTGCATACCCTCAGGGCAGACATAGATTATGGATTTGCTGAAGCATTAACAACGTATGGGGTGATAGGAGTAAAGGTAGCCATCTTTAAAGGCGAAATTTGGCCTAACAAGGGGGAATAGAAAGGTCGCGTTATGTTAAGCCCAAAAAAGGTTAAACATAGAAACATTCAAAAGGGACGAATGAGAAGGAAGGCCTATAGAGGCTCAGATCTTGAGTTTGGTTATTTTGGATTGCAGGCAAAGGAGTGCGGCTTTATGTCAGCCAGACAGATAGAGGCAGCAAGGATAGCTATCACAAGAGCCGTGAAGAAGGGTGGCAAAATATGGATAAAGGTTTTCCCCGACAAGCCAATGACTAAGAAGCCTGCTGAAACAAGAATGGGGAAAGGCAAGGGTAATTTTGAAGGGTGGGTAGCAGTAATAAAACCCGGCAAGATTTTATATGAAATTGAAGGTGTTGATAAAGAGGTAGCTAAAGAGGCGTTTCGATTGGCTGGTCATAAATTGCCATTTGCGACTAAATTCTTAAGCAGGAGTGAATAACACATTGAAAGCAGGGGAATTACGGGAATTGAGTACCCAAGAATTACTACAACGCGAAAAGGAGTTGGCAATGGAATTGTTTAACCTTCGATTCCAAATGGCCACTGGCCAGTTAAGTAACCATACTACTATAAGAAAGACAAAAAAGGACATCGCCAGGATTAAAACTGCATTGAATGAGAAAGATAACAGGAAAGATAATGCTGGGTCATGATATGGAGATACGTAGCAAAAGAAAAGAGATGACAGGTGTTGTATTAAATAACACGATGAATAAGAGTGTAAAGGTCTTAGTCGAACGATTGGCCAAGCATAAAAAATATAAAAAGTATATTAAGTACCGGGCAAAATACCTGGTGCACGATTCACATAATATATGTCAGATAGGTGATAAAGTAAGAATCATTGAAAGTCGCCCGATAAGTAAGATGAAAAGATGGAGAGTGCTAAAGGTTATAAGTTAACTTTTTAAAACGCCTAAAAAGGGCTAAAGGTGTTGAGAAGATCATTTTTTTAGCCTACATTTTAGGCACGTTACGCACTTTAAACTCTCGTTCACTTAGGAACTACTATGATACAGGCCGAGACAATATTAAATGCTGCTGATAATTCAGGTGCTAGGAAACTTTATTGCATAAAGGTTCTTGGCGGTACAAGGAGAAGATACGCAAGGGTGGGAGATGTCATCGTAGTATCTGTTAGAGAATCTTTGCCTAATAGCAAGGTAAAAAAAGGTGATGTTTTAAGAGCAGTTATAGTAAGGACAGCGAAAGAGATTAGGCGGGATGATGGCTCATACATAAAATTTGATGATAACTCAGCTGTATTAATCAATCAACAAAGGGAGCCAATTGGAACACGAATTTTCGGTCCTGTAGCCAGGGAGCTGAGGTCGAAAAGATTTATGAAAATTATATCTCTTGCCCCTGAGGTACTTTAACCACAAGAGTATCTATTATGTCTAAGAAGAAGTTTTACATAAGAAAAAATGATAAGGTAATGGTAATAGCCGGCAAGGAAAAAGGAAAGATTGGCACAGTGTTGAAAGTTATTTCCGAGAAGGAAGGGATTATAGTAGAAAAACTAAATATGGTAAAGAGGCATACCAGGCCTGGAGGTAAAGGTGCCAAAGGTGGGATTATTGAAAAAGAGGCCCCTATTAATATATCTAACCTTATGCTTGTCTGTGGAAAGTGCGCTGAGATAACAAGGATTGGAAAAAAGGTGCTCGAGGATGGTAGTAAGGTAAGATTTTGCAAAAAGTGTGGGGAGATATTAGATAAATAACAATAGGTTAATCAAAGCTTATGTCTCGATTAAAAGAAAAATATCTTAGAGAGATTGTGCCGGTTATGATCAAGGAGTTTGGTTATCGAAACGTAATGGAGGTACCGAAACTTGAAAAGGTGGTTCTCAACATGGGCCTTGGTGAGGCAATACATAATATTAAAGTCCTGGATTCAGCGGTAGAGGAATTAGCCCTCATTAGTGCACAAAAACCTGTTATTACAAGAGCCAAGAGGTCCATTGCGAGCTTTAAGCTGAGGGAAGGAATGCCTATAGGATGTATGGTCACATTAAGAAGTGAGAGGATGTATTATTTTTTAGATAAGCTTTTTAATGTAGCTCTTCCCAGGGTGAGAGATTTTCGAGGTTTATCAGATAAGGCCTTTGATGGTCGCGGTAATTATACATTAGGCATTAAGGAGCAGATTATTTTTCCAGAAATCAATTATGATAAGATTGACAAGGTTAAGGGCCTTAATATTACTATTGTTACTACTACCAAGACTGATGCTGAGGGTCGCTTTTTGCTTGAGAAAATGGGATTGTTATTTCGGAGATAAGAAGGGGGTTTTGCTTTGGCAAGAAAATCTTTGATTATAAAGGCAAAGAGAAATCAAAAATTTTCCACTCGTACGTATAATAGATGTCCTATTTGTGGCAGAAGTAGGGCCTTTTTAAGGAAATTTGGGATTTGTAGGATTTGTTTTAGAAATTTGGCCTTAAGGGGTGATATACCAGGTGTCACTAAATCAAGTTGGTAGGTAAGTAAAAACGGAGATGCATAATGACCATGACTGACCCCATTGCGGATTTGATCGTGAGGATAAAAAATGCGATCATGGTCTCATATGATAAAGTGGAGGTTCCCTCCTCCAAGATTAAAATCAATATCGTTAAGATATTAAAATTTGAAGGGTATATAAGGAATTACAAGATAATTAAAGGCAGCAAGCAAGACATTATAGTGATTTACCTAAAATATAATGAGGATAAAAGTCCTGTCATTAAAGATCTTAAGAGAATAAGTAAGCCAAGCTGTAGGGTGTATTCAAGGTATAAGAAGATACCCAGGGTATTGAATGGGCTTGGTATTAATATTGTTTCAACCTCTAAAGGCGTGCTGACCGATAGGGAAGCGAGAAAAATGGGCATAGGGGGAGAGATAATTTGCTCGGTTTGGTAAAAACTTAGGGGCTTCGCCCCAATTGGAGTATTGGCCCGCCCTGG
>DATKWM010000063.1:0-3905 GCA_035529575.1 Desulfatiglandales bacterium | reverse complement strand
GCCTAAGTTAAGATTACCATACCCTATCCGGGTAAGCTTTAGAGTTTTATGCCCCACAGCTTCACACATCCTTCTTATTTCTCTGGATCTACCTTCAAAGATCGTAATCCTTACTACACTTCTACCCTGTTGTGTCTCTATTATCCTCACACGAGCTGGATTAGTTGGCCCATCATCAAGAATAACACCCTTTTTTAATCTCTCAACTGACTTATCTGATACAAAGCCTTCAACAATTACCTTATACGTCCTTGGGATATGGAATTTTGGGTGCATGAGCCTAAAGGCAAGCTCACCATCATTTGTAAGAATTAAGAGCCCGGAGGAATCAAAATCGAGACGTCCAATAGGATAAACCCTCTCCTTAAAATCTTTAACCAGATCCCGGATGATAGGCCTTCCTTCTGGGTCGTGCAGGGTACTCACATAGCCAAATGGTTTATTTAAAAGTAAATAGTTTTTTTTCGGAGGATCAGGAATAGGGTGACCATCAACGTTTATTGAATCTACTCCCCATACTGCCTTTGAGCCAACTCTTTTCTCCACCTGCCCATTCACCGTTACAAGACCTAAAGATATAAGTTCATCGGCCCGTCTTCTGGAGGTAATACCAGCTATAGCAATAATCTTGTTCAACCGCTCCTTTTTTCTATCATCCTTCTTCTCCATCACCTAGCTCTTCTATCTCCTTTAGAGTGGGAAGGGAGGAGAGATCCTTTAAATCAAAGACCTCAAGAAACTTTTTTGTTGTACCATAGATTATTGGCCTACCAGGCAAGGATTTTCGGCCCACAATCCTAATCAATCCTTTTTTGAGTAACATCTTTAATATACCGCCTACCTCTACACCCCGTAGCCTTTCAATTTCTTGACGTATAATGGGTTGTTTATATGCAATAATAGTCAATGTCTCCAGTGCTGCCTTACTCAATCTGGATTGGGTTGACATAAGCATATTAGCAATGTACGGCCTAAACTTAAGGAGAGAGCGGAACTGGTAGCCTTCAGCAACCTCCTTGATAAGGAAGCTCCTTTTCATCGTTTCGTATTCGTCTTTAAGCTCTTTGAGCACCTTCTTTATATCTTTAAGATCTTTTCCTGGAAGCAGATCTCGGATTTGGCGAGGGCTTAGAGGTTCACCAGATGCAAAAAGAAGAGCTTCTACTATTAATTTTAGGTGATTATCCATAAGAAGTGTCTAAAATGAGCCCGCCATGGCGTGACTTCCTTGGTAAATTTTGCAATTTCTATATTATTTATAAGCCCTGGCAATACAGCCTAAGCATTGCATGCCAGGTCTGGGCCAGGGGTGCGACATGATTTGAATATACGCTTGCTTCTTTTTTATCACCAATCCTGGTTTATATTTACTGAGTCAGGCTTTTCCAGGTCTGGGCCAGGGCTAAAGTAAATTAAAATGCCTAAAGTGAAAGATTTGCGATGTGGAATTTGCGCTATACCATATCTCGTAACCTGTAAATAATATGCAATTTGTAAATATGCGTTAAGCACCATAAACCTTTTAGCAGCATATTGCCTGCTGCTTGCTTTCCTTTCGTCTTTTGTCTTTCCTACGTTTTTTCATTTATTGTCTCGAGCATGATATCGCTGCCTTCTTTGCCCTGAAAAACATTTACAAAGCCAGTCCTTACGAGTTCAAGTAAGGCTAAAAAGGTTGCGATCATTTCTGAAACAGATTCCATCGTAGAGAATAGGTCACCAAGCAAACAATTTTTTTTCTCTTTTAATATCCTTATTATTTCAATCATCTTTTTCTTAACAGACCATGATTCAGCGCTGAATCTAAGAACTATACCAGGATGTTTTTTTCTTATAACCTTTTTAAAGGCATCCATCAAATCATAAAGGGTAACCTTTGTTGTAGCAATATCTTCTTCTCCTCTTTTTATTTCGATGCCTCTTTTGAAAACATCTCTATAGAGAATATCCCTGGATGCTAATTCATTAGCTGCATCTCTAAGCTGCATATATTCAGCGAGTGAACGTACAATTTCCTCCCGAGGGTCTTCTATTTCCACTAAATCATCTTCTTGTTTTGGAAGGAGGATTTTGGATTTTATGTGCATCAGGGTAGATGCCATAACTAAAAAATCACCGGCAACATTAATATCTAAGGCCCTCATAAGGTCGAGATATTCAAGATACTGATCGGTGATGGTGGTTATGGGTATATCTGAAATATCTACCTCATTTATTTTTATCAGATGCAGGAGTAAATCAAGCGGACCTTCAAATACCTCAAGTTTTGTTGTAAAGGTCATAATTAAATTTTAACAACCTCTCTCACCTCTTCCATCGTTTTTTTGGCAATTTTACGTGCCTTATTATTACCTTCATCAATAATATTGTCTATAATTTCAGGATCGGCCTCTAATACCCTTATCTTTTCCCTTATCGGTTCTAAGGCCTTATTTAAGTGAGCCGCCATTTTCTTTTTGCAGTCCACACAGCCTATGGATGCGTTTTTGCAGCCCTCCTCTACCTCTTGAACGGTTTTTTTATCAGTATATAACTCATGAAAGGTAAAGACATTGCAGAAATCAGGTCTGCCTGGGTCAGACCTTCTTGCCCTCTGAGGATCAGTAATCATATCTGCTACTTTTTTATTCACTACTTCCTTTGCGTCAGACATAAAAATAGCATTATTATACCCTTTACTCATTTTTCTCCTATCTATACCAAGTATTTTTGCCTCCGGGGTGAGTAGGGTATCTGGCAAAGGAAAAATATTTGAATAGAAATAATTGAAACGACGGGCTATCTCCCTTGTCAATTCAACATGAGGGCTCTGATCCTCTCCTACAGGAACACCATTTGCTTTATACATCAAAATATCTGCCGCCTGTAGAACCGGATAGCCCAAAAATCCATAGGTATAAAGATTCTTTTGAGACATTTCCGTAAGCTGCTCTTTATATGTGGGGTTTCTCTCCAGCCATGAAAGAGGCGTTACCATTGAAAAAATCAGATGAAGCTCTGCATGTTCTTTTATATTTGACTGGACAAAAAAAACTGATTCTTCAGGGTCGAGGCCAATTGCAATCCAGTCTATGATTATAGCCCTCGTGCTCTCTTTGATAATCTCTGTGTGTTCATATTCACTTGTTAAGGCATGCCAGTCAGCGATAAAGTAAAAACAGTGATAATCCTTTTGAAGGGAGCACCAGTTATTCAAGGCCCCATGAACGTGTCCAAGGTGAAGTCTCCCGGTTGGTCTCATGCCACTGACAATTCTCTTTTTCTCCATCCCTTTCATCCTCCTAACAGGTATAACTAATCGATCCTAACCCGGATAAACTAGAAACACACTGATCCAAAAGTTGCTGTTCTCGAAAAAAGCCCTTTTACTCGCTCATGATGCCCATTTTGGGATTCATGAAATGCTTCGCTCAATTTCAAAAACTCGGCCTAAGGTCCTGAGAAGGAGTATGTGTATGTCTTTTTTTGTCAAATGCCCAAAACAAAGGCCTGTTCAGGGGCGTTTCAAAAAGGTGCCATTCGACAAGCTCATGGTCCTGAGCAAAGTCGAAGGACACATGTACGGAGCAATCCCGATTTCATCGGGACTGTGAATGTATAGGGCATTACAAAAAAAGACATACACATGCTCCCCAAACAGTTTGGCGATTTTAATGCTCAGCATTTCATGAATCACTTTCCAAAAATGGCCAAAATCGCTCGCAAAAGACTTTTTACGAGTTAGTCAAAAGTAGAGTTACATAGGGAATTCCTGAATCCACTAGTCATTTTCAGATTTCAGAATAGATCAATCCCAATAAATACATAGTCTTTAATAGATACTAACTGTGATGTAAACTCCCAAATCTATCTTTTAAAAATTTAATCTCATCTTCCCTCGTGCTTATATTACCCTCCAACTTGGC
>DATKWM010000062.1:0-7787 GCA_035529575.1 Desulfatiglandales bacterium | reverse complement strand
AATAAGGTTGGGCAGCAACTAATCGCATATAGCCGACAAGCTTCTAACAGGGTTAGCATATTCTAACCTATATTCCTTCAGATTTGATCAAAGATGCCGGTTATGATACATATCTATGTATGAGCTTAAAAAAAACTTCTTTTAGCCTTTGGTATCATTATGCTTGACCTGGTTATCTTCTTTCTGCCCCTGACAGCAATTTTTCTCGCGTATGTTATAATATACAATCCACCCTGGGTAAAGTATTTACTTGAAAGACTGGAATAGAATAGGGAAAGAGGCAGTAAGCAGCAAATAAGCGGAGTTTCGGGTTACGAGTTTCGAGTTACATGAGCAATGTAAGCTTTATTGTGCGCAAGGTTTTCACTATTGAGTGGTAAATATGAATCAGGTTTTTATACACAAGGCCAAAGAACGTGGGTTTATTGCGGTGGGCTTTTCTAGGCCATCAACCCCTCTCTACTTTGACTTTTTCTGTCACTGGCTCAACGAGATTGAAATAGGAAATATGAATTATTTGAAAAGGAATATAGATATTCGAAGAGATCCTCCAAGGCTTCTTAAAGGATTAAAGACCGTAATTTCTCTTGCATATCCATATCCAGCAAGTAAGCCATCTACTCCTGATGGATATACCACCTCGAGATATAGCACACCTCAAGAAGAGGATTATCATCTTCGGTTGAAAAAATTAGGAAAGCAGCTATGCGCATTCATTACAGAGATATTTCCTGAAAGCAAAAACAGGGTATGTGTTGATTCGGCCCCTATTTTTGAAAGGAGCTTTGCGGAAATGAGTGGTATTGGGTTCATTGGCAAAAACAATATGTTGATTGTTCCAGGCTATGGCTCATACTGTTTTTTGGTTGAAATTTTGACCACAGCCCAATTTGCTATCCCTTTTTTTAACGGGGCAGAAAATTGGTGTGGTTCATGCACTAAATGTATTGATATGTGCCCTACAGGGGCCTTGAAGGCCCCGTTTTACATTGATGTTTCTCAATGCCTTTCCTATCTCACGATAGAGGCAAAGGATACTATGGATAAAGAGACAGCCGAAAAAATGGGAAATACCTTTTTTGGCTGTGATGTCTGTCAGGAGGTGTGCCCTTTTAATAAACAGGAATCCGGTGTAGTTGTGCTCCCGTCCACAAAAGAAATTCTGGCAATGACCGAGATAGATTTTAAAAAGATCTTTGGAAAGACTGCATTTGAAAGGGCTGGAGTGGAAAAATTAAAAAAGAATATACAAGCGCTTCTTACTTAATAAAACCTAGCTACTTCATGTATGGGTGCCCTGTCTGAGATAGCTTGATTAACCGGGGAATCAGGATCAGGATATCCAACACCTATACCCATCACAATATCCTTTTCCTCAGCTATATTTAGTCTATCCTTGATTTCATCAGCAAAGGCACTTATTAGCCCGATCGGGCATGTTCCTAAACCGATGTTATGGGCTGCAAGAACCATATAGCCTATAGTAATACCCAGATCAACCAATCTGGCCTTTGAGAAGGCCTGGTCAATGGCGACTATAATGGCTGTAGGGGCACCGTAAAAATTGCAGGAGCCCTCATTTATGAAATCCTGAAAGAGGATTCCTTTTTCTAAGTGGGGCAGAATGCAATCCATTAGTTTCCGCTGGCGATCCATGAAATACTCTGGCAAGGTCCTTACCGCACCGGGTCCACAGGAAATATTCCTTTCACGCATGCTTTTTACCAGGACTTTACTTAACCGTATGCGTTCTTCTCCCATTACAACCATGAATTCCCAGGGCTGAAGATTGATTGCTGAAGGGGCCTTGGTAGAAAGGAGTAGCAATCTTTCTATTATCTCTCTGGGGACTGGCTTGTCTAAAAACACCCTTGTGCTGTGACGTTCATTTATAATTTTTTCAAGTTCCATAAGGTGATCTCCAATTTGTTTTTTTTAAGGTAACCTCGTGTAGGTTTTTAACTATACTTTAAACATGATGAAGTGTTATTTTTGACAAGCTAAAAATATGAAACGGGATTATATATTGTCAAGGATTAAAATAGTTTGTTGAGTCTGTTGGGTTTTTTGTGCTACAAGCTATGAGCAAATTAAACTTAAATAAGAGGTAAATATATGATCAGGGCGAAACTTTGGTTTACCTGTGCTGCTATGCATGATCCGGTAACGCCTATTATTGTCAAACCTTCGGTTCTGGGATGGAAGGCAAAGAGAAGGGATGTTGAACTCACCATTGAACGGGCCTTCACAGGAGAAGAGTTGGTACTCAGGATGAAAGGCTGGGTTACAACGGATGTAAAGCACGTAATTGAGATAATAAAGCCGCATGGATACATTAAGGTACTTGATGAAGAGGATCTGGTTGTGGAGGTGGAATCAGAAGAGGATTATGAAAAAGTAACCAGTGCCTTAGAGGAAAAGTTTGTTGATCAGGTTTTCCTTGAAAGGTTGTAGGCTTTTTCGCCCTCTCTCGACACCATTTAATCTGTATCCCCATTCTTCACTTCTTTGCTATAAATAATCAGCCGATCGCCTGGATGGATGTTTGCCTTGAGATCAAGTTTGTTCCAAATGATGAGGGCAGCTAAAGGAACATTGAATTTCTCTGCAATGGAAGATAGGTTATCTCCCTGCTTGACGATATAGGCAAACTCTTTTTTGGATGCTAACCAATCCTTAAGGAGATCTTGATAACGGCTGTGAAACCCTTTTGCTGAACCTTTAGGAATCAAAATCTGATGGCCTCCCTTTGTGAGGTAATGCCCTCGAATCTCGGGATTGAGATCCTTGATCACCTTGAAATGGGTTTTAGCAGCCCGGGCAATAATACGTATTGGAATATCTTGCGAGCAGTTCAGATTGATTCTGTCGAATTCCAAAGGCGGGTAGTAGTCTTCTTTAGAGAGAAAAAAGCCATATTTTTCTGGGTTAGAGAAAATCAACTTTGCAGAAATAACTCGAAAGACAAATCTCTGGGTTTCTATGGGGAGATACAGGAGGTAGTAACTGTCGGTCTCCTGCTCCAGGATTTCAGCCATAAGACCCTCCTCCCCCATATTGTAGGCAGCTGCTGCCAGGGTCCAAGATCCAAACTGTTGATAAAGCTCCTCGAAATACCGAATTGCCGCTCGGGTTGATGCAAGCGGATTTCGTCTCTCATCAATGTAGCCATTGATAGCAAGACCATACTTTATACCGGTTTGCTTCATAAACTGCCAGAATCCTATTGCTCCCCTGTTTGAGGATACATGCGGTCTCAGAGCACTTTCAGCAATGGCAATGTATTTGAGATCCTCTGGTAATTTATTTTCTTTAAGCATATTTTCTATTATCGGTAGGTAGCGGCTGGATCTCTTTAACCAAAGAATTACCTGGGGGCGATCCCAGAGAGTAAGAAGGGTCTCTTTTTCAAGCCTTTCTCTAATATCATGACTCTCGATTGGGACCTTTTCACCACAAAAGGTAAGAGGAGTAGAGAGCCTGAGAGATGAGGTCAGGGAAGGGAAGTGGGTCTCTTTTGGCTCTGCGCCGTACGCAGTTGATAAGGAAAAGAGTGTTATTATGAGCAGAAAAACAAGCCTCAATTTCATAAAAATTATCTCCTTTTTGATACTATATTTTTTTCTTTTAGCAGAATACCATTATGCTCACGTGATGTAAAAAGAAGATTTTGCACCTGAGAGCGAAAACCACAGGAAAAGGAAGCAAATATATGAAGGCTTTATAAAGATGAGTCAAGAGAGATGAAAGTAGAGAGATGAAAGTAGTTGACAATAAAGCATAAAATTTACCATATTCATTATCTAAATAAGATTGTGGTTAATCAGGAGATTAAAGGAACTTAACAAAGTAAACTCAAGCAGCATAACACACATATGGAGGGAAAATAGTATGTCAGACTTTATGGAAATCATCAAAGGAAGACGGAGCATCAGGAGATATCAAGATCAAGAAATCCCGGAAGAAGACCTCAATCAAGTCCTTGAAGCAATCAGGTGGTCGCCCTCCTGGGCTAACACACAATGCTGGGAAGTGATTGTGATTAAAGATTCAGTAATCAAACAGAAACTTCAGGAGATCCTATCTGCTGGTAATGCGGCCACAAAAGCCATAGGAGAAGCACCTGTGGTGATTACCCTCTGCGGCAAACTTGAGAGAGCAGGCTACGAAAAAGGTCAGTCTACAACTAAATTTGGGGATTGGTTTATGTTCGACCTTGGAATTGCCACCCAGAATCTCTGTCTGGCTGCCCATAACCTGAACCTGGGGACAGTCATTGTTGGTCTTTTTGATCACGATAAGGCAAAAGACATCTTAAAGGTGCCAGAGGGTTATGAAGTAGTAGCTCTCGTCCCATTAGGCTACCCTGCGAAGGAGGTTAGTGCACCTCCTCGTAAGCAAATTGGTGAGTTTGTACATTATGATACATTTTAACATCCCTGAAATAGTACACTATTAAAAATAGAGCGACAGCAACTACTTAACGGTAGGCTTTTACAAATATACGTTACAACTCAGGTTCAAAGTTCAGTGGTTTAAGGTTCAGGGTTAGAAAAGATGAATATACCTTCCCGCCAGACGGCAGGCGGGGACCAGCATTAAAATAAAGAAGCCAACCGTGAACGTTGAACCGTGAACCTAACAACCTGAGTTACAAATATACTATAGGTTTTGTGTTATGTATGCCGGTGGTGTTTTAAAGCGGATTAATGGCCTTACCTACGATAAATTGATCTATTTTGTCCGTGCTGGCTATGTTACACCTAAGAAGATTAAAAAAGAGAGCCTTTACTATAATGATTTTTCTGAGGAAGACATTCAGTTGATTAAACGTGCGTGGAGATTCATTTCACATCATAATGGGCGAACAAGAGCAGCGTTTAAAAGGGCGAGAAAAGAAGGTGAAGATACACAACTGAGCCTTAATTTAAGGTAACGTAAATGATATTTTTTGATAAAGCATGACCCTAAGCTGATACCTTCTTTTCTCTGAACATATTGAGGTGCCTTACCCCTTCTACCTGCCGAAAGGTAGCCCCTTCACTAATGGAGCGGATTGTTTTTTCAGGATCAACCACTTTTGACCCGCCAATAACATCCACACCGTAATCAAATAAGATGGGTGATAGAGGGCTCGTTGGCCCTACCATAACGATAAACTTACCCTTACTGAGATCTAGCAATTTTTCTATCGTGTGATTCGTAAATGCAGTTCCAGTGAGGCCAATTACATCAGCTTGGGGAAGGATCTCTTCTGATGCTTCAGCGGGTAAGTCTCCCTCGCGAGGCCTTTGTTCTATCACAAAAAGATTGCGGGCTATCTTTTTGAGCTTTGGTATCCACGGGAAATGCCCTACTATGGCGATATTTCTGCCGCTGCCTTTCTCAGCTAAAATATCAAAGGCATTTTTTGTAGTACATCTCGTCTCATCAATATCTATCAGCGAATTGATAGCTGCCATACCAATAGATGCTTCGAGAAGCCTATCCGATTTAGCATATCCTGCGAGCTCCAATGCTGACTTGCCCCTGAATTTTCCTGGCTCTCGTACTATTTTATGATATGGATGCCCTTCATGAAGGGTGGAGGCTAGACCACAGTTTTTGCTTAGCACTGCTGTCCAGAAGACACAGACATTTACCTCACGGACTATACTGTCTTCCTTCAGGCTGGAAATTAACTCGTCAAGGATTTTCATCTTAAAATATAAATTATTTTTTTGGTAAGAGCGAGTGTAGAAAAAAGGCGTGTGTCTGTCAATCCTGATTTTGATTTAATCAATGTTTCAGACACTAATCAGTTTTTTATTGTAAAATACATTGAATTATAGAAGTAATTCTGCTAATATTACACCATGATTAAACGATTATTAGAATCCTTGGTGCATGAATTAGCCCGACAATTTCCTGCCATTCTTATCCTTGGACCCAGGCAATGTGGTAAAACAACACTGGCGCGGCATTTTCTAAAGGGCGAATATTTTGACCTGGAAAAGCCTTCTGATCTACAGATTTTTTTGGGGGATATAGAACTTGCTCTGCGTCGATTTGATGGACCTCTGACCATTGATGAAGCTTAGACCCTGCCGGACCTATTTCCTATTCTTCGCTCGCTGATCGATGAGAGGAGACATCAAAGTGGTCGCTTTTATTTGCTAGGTTCGGTCAATCCTTCCCTGATTAAACGCATATCTGAAAGCCTTGCCGGACGGGTGGGCATGGTCGAATTAACCCCATTCCTTTTTGCAGAAATCGCCGATATGAAAATCGACTTCCCTGCCTACTGGTTGAAAGGCGGCTATCCTGACGCGATTAGAGAAAAGAAAATAACAAAATGGCAACGATGGCAGGAAAACTTTGCTCGCACATTTATTGAGCGGGATATCCCCAGGGTTGGAGTGAAAATCTCACCTATTCAAATGAGACGTTTGATGGGTATGATTTCCCATCATCATGGGGGTTTGCTGAATGCCTCGGAATTCGGACGCTCTCTTGGGATTTCCTACCACACAGTCAATGATTACCTGGATATACTTGAAGGACATTATCTAATCCGTCGATTACCCCCCTATCATATAAATATTGGAAAGCGGCTTGTAAAATCCCCAAAAATCTACATTAGGGATACAGGAGTATTACATTATCTCCTGGGACTTTCAACCGAACGTAATCTGTTAGAATCTCCAAAACGTGGGAACAGTTGGGAGGGGTTAATGATCGAACAGATTATCGCTTATGAGCAGTTGCAAGGAGCAGGCAGCCAATTCTACTTTTTCGGAACGTATGCCGGCGCTGAAATTGATCTCATCGTAGATCGGGGATACGAAAGGGCAGGCTATGAATTCAAATGCTCGCTGTCTGCAAGCCGAAAAGACTGGGCAAGTTTGAAGAAAGGCATGGAGGATGGTGTAATCCATAAAGGATATGTAGTGTATTTGGGGGAAAGAAGTTATCCTGTTGCTGATAAAATCAATGTTGTTGGGGCAGAGAGCTTTCTGAAAATTAAAACCTGATAATGGCAATATCGATTTTATGGGCTTGCTTCATTCTGTTTGGAATTAAAAGCCAGTTAGTATTTAAAAAACCTGCCTAAAACAGAGAAAGCCCTTAGGGAGAAATTCATAGGGGCTTTTCTTTTTAATCCTGCCCTTATGAGCTGTAACCTTTGCAAATCCTTGACTAAAAATATTCTTTACAGTAGATCTTTCTTGAAGGTAATAACCGTGAGTTGTTTGAAAGATTTACTGCTTTCGAAAATTTTAGTAAAAAAATTCTTGACAAAAGTATCAAATGATACTATATAAATGAAAAGACCATCTTATAAGGAACTTAATAACAAGATCCAAAAGGCAAAAAAAGCAGTATTAGAAAGTCGAATTTATATTTTAGATCCAGAGATCATTGCTGCTGATGCCTTAGAAATAGGCTATCTTGTTGAAGATATTTCAAATGTTCTCTCTGATATTTTGAATGAAATAACGCCGTCTAATTATGCAGGGCAAAGACCTCCACAGCGTTCTTATGAAGATAAAATTAAGGAATGCGAACTCTTTGCTTTTAAATCGGAAAGTAAGCAATTAGGTTGCGAAATATATTTAAAGTTTGCACTTAAAGAAGGTCTAATGTGGCTGGTATCTTTTCACCAACACAGGGAAACAGAAGGAGAGTAAAATGGCAAGGAAGGTGATCAATTGCCCAAATGGCCATGGGAAAATGTTGATTAAAAAATCAGACAAAAGCATGAAATTTCGCGGAGTCGATATAACTTTTCAGGCAGAACATTACAT
>DATKWM010000061.1:0-2439 GCA_035529575.1 Desulfatiglandales bacterium | reverse complement strand
CTCTACCATAAAGGTTATAAAGTCAATATTAAAATTGGTGCAAGGATCTTCTATATTACTTCTCCCAGTTTCCTGGATTCATAATACCATTTGGGTCTAAAAGCCCTTTAACCTTCTTTATTAGTTCGGCAGTATTTGGATCCATTCTTTCCATTGCCAATTTTTGTGCTCCTACCTCACCCTTCCAAACTATTCCCCCTAATTCAAAGGCCAGCCTGTTTGACTCATCAAGGGCCTTTCTGGTTTTTTCCACATCCTCCTCATCAGCTCTATTAAAGGAATAATTAAACCCGAACATAACGCTGTTACCCATTAAGACCTGGTGTACATAGGAAACTATCATGCCATATTTATGCGCAATCTCTATTCCCTTTCTCCATGCCTCCGGAACCTTATCTGTGGGCAATATTGCACCGGTATATTCAAAGCCCCCGCCCTTTCTAAAGTCTGCTGCCAAAGCAGCCAGAGGTGGCACATCCATGAATCTTTTCTCTAATGCTGGGTGTAAATCTTCCACATATTTTACTGTGTCTCCTCCTTTAAACGCCTGAAATAATTTTTTATACATATCTTTTTTAAGCTCAAGTTCCTCTTTCGCATGTGCGGATACAATGATAACAAAAAAGACATGATTCATCCAATCTGGCTTCTCCTGGTTTATAAGAAAGAAATCCTCCAGTAAATCGAGATGCATAACCTCACGAATGGCATCTGTTATTGAATCTATATCATCTGTGGAAAAGGCCATTACCTCCCTGTATGGTGGTTTGGGATAGAGCCGCATAGAAAGCTTGGTTACAACACCAGTTGTTCCAAACCATCCAATAAACAGCCCTGATAAATCTGGCAGTGGCCCTCTTGTAAACCAATATGGGCTAACAGAGCACGATCCTATCTTACATACCTCACCTGTTGGGAGCACTACCTCCATCCCATTTATCATATCCGAGTTAACCCCGTATCGTGGTGAGATATGACCATGCCCCTGAATAAGGGCATTTCCCACGATCGTAACAGTGGGAGGTGACTCTGGGGTAGAGTGCTGAAGAGTAGGGTAATTTTTCTCAAGATACGTCTTTAGTGCAGCCTGCGATACCCCTGCTTCAACTACAGCGTATCTATTTATCTCATTTACTTCGATAATTTTATCCATTCTTTTCATATCCAAGACTATGCCAGCCCTATTAGGTACAACCAGAGCTGACAGGGTAAAACCCCCACCGAGCGGGGTAATAGGAATTTTCTCCTTGTTGGCTAAAATGACCACCTTTTGCACTTCATCAACTGTTTTGGGCATGACAACATAGTCTGCCTTTCGGGGATGTTGTGCACCTGGGTCTCGAGAATAGATAAAAAGCTCCTCTTGATTATTTGATACCCTCTCCTTCCCCACGATATTAATTAATGAGCTCAATAAATCCATAGAACTTCCTTGATCCCTCACTTTCAAGTGCCTAACGTTGAAAGTGAATAAAAACTATACCCTCTTTCTGTTATCCATTGTTTATTGTATATATTTCACTTTTTACCTTTCATTTGTAATTTAACAATCCCTAAATTCCTTAATTTCTTAATCCCTAAATCTATCTTTCTTTCACCGCTCTAACAAGCAACTGGGCCGCATAATTAATTTCAGCCTCAGTAGTAGGCCTTCCAAGGCTCAACCTAATAGCTCCCATTCCCACCTCTTCTTTAATACCCATGGCCTCAAGCACATGAGATAATTTTACAGACTTATCATGACAGGCAGACCCTGTAGAGGCACATAGTTCAGGGATTCCCTTAAGAATCTCTTCTCCGATCATTCTCGGAAAGGATAGGTAGAGGGTATTGGGGAGCCTATGCTCTGGATGCCCGTTCAATACAACCTCTGGAATATCTGACCGTATCTGATTATACAAACTATCCCTCAGTCTTTTTAAACGTGACATATCATCATAGAGATTATCCATGATCAGCTCACATGCCTTACCCAGACCTACATTGAGGATCACGTTCTCTGTGCCAGACCGCAATCCCATCTCCTGGCCACCGCCATGTATAAAGGGTTCAATCTTCACCCCATTTCTGATATAAAGTGCACCCACACCTTTAGGGGCATAGATCTTGTGGCCGGCAATGGTTAAAAAATCAACGCCGAGATCATGTACCTTCGTTTCTATTTTACCAACAGATTGAGCTGCATCTGTATGAAAAAGGACTCCATGTTCTCTGGCAATAGAGCTAATCTCAGTGAGAGGCTGGATTGTGCCTGTTTCATTGTTTGCATGCATCACTGTTATAAGGATAGTATCTTCACGGAGTGCCTTTTTTACCTCATCTGGGTCCAGGGAACCATAGGTATCGACGGGCAGGAATGTCACATCACAGGCGCCTTCCATAAGAAAGTGAGCGGTATTAATTATGGCGGGATGCTCAATTTTTGTAGTAATTATGTGG
>DATKWM010000060.1:0-5008 GCA_035529575.1 Desulfatiglandales bacterium | reverse complement strand
GTTGTAGTTCTTCATAGGATGGTTTTTTAGTCATCTAAGAATCTCCCGATTGTCCTATAAATAACAACCCTCGCCAGGACGAACTGATTCATCCTGATGAGGGCGTAATTCTGATAGTAAGCCTATATTCTTTTCTCAAATAAAAGATAATAGAGGTCAGGAAATATGCTTAAAATCATCTAAGAATAGCCCACACTTAATTTCCATAGGGGAGAGGAAATTGTCAAGGTTTTCTTTCTGTGTTTCGTTTGGTAGTCATAAGTTTTTCGGGTTTTGAATTATCCACAATCATAGCAGAAAGCAAAAGCCAAGTTAACATAATGTCATATACATTATATTGTGGCAGAAACAAAAAAGGCAAGGCCCATAAAGACCCTACCTCCAAGTGAAAAGGGAATACTATTTATTGGGGCATAATGCAGCTAACCCTCCCTACAGTCAAAGAAATGGGTATTAGCAACAGATTGAACCCTCAGGAGAGCATCACTGCCGGAGTGAGGTATCTTAGAAAACTTTATGAGAGATACAAAAAAGCCGGAAAAAGAGATAGAATGCTCATAAACTTGGCAAGTTACAATATTGGTCATGGCCACATAGTGGATGCTCAAAAATTGGCATCAGAGAGGAATCTTGATCCCAATAAGTGGTCATCTCTGGAAGAAACCTTGCCCCTCTTGCGCCTCAAGAAGTATTACAAGAAAAGTAAATATGGTTACTGCCATGGTACGGAACCTATCCGCTATGTAAATAGAATTTTAACCTATTATGATATTCTCAAAAGAAAAGCCTTTGAGTCTTGAAGGCCACCAACTCTACTCAAATGTAATTCCTAAGCAATACTTTGAACCACAAGGAAAGGGAGAAAAGGTATTCCAAGCCAAAGAGCATAAGAGTGTCCCTTCTGGTATAATAGAAGGTGCAGGAATTAATAGGAGATCGACTTCCTACCATGAGCCCACCGACCTCCGGGATCAAGATCTTCATCCAGATGGGTGCAAAAAACCAATTTCCAGGACGTCTTTTTCTTCAAGCACTATCATGTTACCCTGCCCTAAACAGCAACCATCCCTTTTTCATAGGGGCCATAACCATGTTCCATGGGGATGAAAGTCGGTATTGTTTTACACAGGCCGCGTCGCGCTTTGGCAACCAGATACGGTCTCATGATCGACCTTCAGGGATAGTCACAATTTTTTTGTTTTGTATGCTAGTACCATTCGTTTATATGGATAATGATGTAAAAAGATAGAAAGAAAGATGACCTGTTGTTTACCCGGCATGGGAAGTTCCCTGTCTTTGCGCCAGGCTCTCCCAAAAAAAGAGGGGAGAGAAACCCCCTCCCCTCTCTAAATCAAGGATTAGTTGAACAAAAATGTCATTCTGCCTCTTTTTTTAGCACCACGTACCTTGTATGCCCCTTTTGTTTTATGACCATAAGGATCTGCTTTTTAGAGGTTAACTCCTGCATTATCTTCCTATAATCCTTCATGTTTTCAACTGTCTTATTTTCTATCTCCTGAATCAGGTCACCCCTTTGCAATCCTGCCTCAGAAGCCGGGCTACCCCGTCTTACCCCTGAAACTACTACGCCCTTCTCTCCTATTAACGACAATGATTCTGCAAGTTCGGGGGTCAATTCTTGAATAGATAACCCGAAAGTTTCTTCGACCTCAGGAGTGGTTTCAGCCGCTTTTTTCTCTTCCTCTAACTCCCCGATCTTCACCATTAATACCTTCTCTTTTCCCTTCCTGATCACAGCTATTTCCACTTCTTTACCTACGGGAGTTTTGGCAACCATGGGTGGCAGATTGTTCATCTCCTTAACCTTCTTCCCGTCGAGCCTGATTATTACATCCCCTCTCTTGAGACCTCCCTTGTCCGCAGGGCTACCCTCGGTCACTTCTCCTATCAGAGCACCTTCTGTCGTTTCGAGACCAAATTTTTCTTTAATCACAGGTGTAACTACCTGAATCATTACACCAAGCCACCCCCTGACAACCTTCCCTCTCTCCTTCAATTGGGACATTACGTAATTAGCTATGTTGATGGGTATTGCAAAGCCTATACCCACATTTCCCCCACCGGGGGCAACGATTGCTGTGTTAATTCCAACCACCTCTCCATTGAGATTAAAAAGGGGTCCGCCTGAATTCCCAGGATTTATAGATGCATCAGTCTGGATAAAATCATCGTACGGTCCCGCTCCTATTGTCCGACCCTTTGCACTTACAATGCCAGCGGTTACCGTACTGCCGAGGCCAAAGGGATTGCCTATAGCTACAACCCAATCACCTACCTGCAACGTATCCGAATCCCCTAGGACGGCGGCCGGGATGGGGTCATCAACCTTGATCTTAATCAGGGCAAGATCAGTCTTGGGATCCCTGCCAACTATTTTTGCATCGTATTTTTCTTCTTCAGAGAATGTGACAAGGATCTCGTCGGCATCAGCTACTACATGATTATTAGTCAAAATATATCCGTCTTTACTGACAACTACTCCTGAGCCCAGGCTTCTCTGTTTCATCTGTCCTTCAGGTATTTCACCAAAGAAATGCTTGAAAAACTCATCGCCAAAAAAATCCTTGAGATCGCGGCCTGGGGATGGAGAAAATCTTCTCGTCGTCTTAACAGTTTTTGTTGTGCTTATATTAACGGCAACATGGCTCTGCTTGGCTGCCAATTGTGCAAAACTATCAGGGACACTGTTCTTCGCAAAGACATCCTCGCCAAGCCCGAAAACTAAGACAGGAACAATAGCCAAACTTAATAAAACCTTGTTTATTTGTTGAAAAAGCTGATTTTTCATCAACAGTTCACCTCCTTAATTATTATCTTACATGCCCGCTTCATAACTATTAATCCGAATTATGCGGCAATCCTTTCATTCCTATACAGTTAAGTTAAGCCTTTGATTCCTATTGATAAAGCAATCGGCATGCCATACTATGGCAATAAATATTCAACTACCTAATTTTACAAGCTTTATATGATTTCGTTGTCGATGGAAGCCCTATTATCTCAGGAAAGGTCAGATAATGGTGGGTATAAAGTATCCACTTTTTGGTTTACAAGAGTATCCAGGCGGATAAAAAGTATCCACCTGAGACGCTTATAAAGTCTAAGTGGATCTAGATATTGTGCTCCTTGGGAGTACTATCAGTTTCCAGTTTGCGTGCCATAATCGATCGTAAAGCTAAATTACATTTTATTCAAGGTTTCGTTTGGTAGTCATAAGTTTTTCGGCCTTTGAATTATCCAAAATCATAGCAGAATGTTACACGTTTAAGTTGGTCGGGACACATACAATATATGAGATGGAAAAGAAAAGGCAGGGCCTGATAACCCTGCCTTCTGAGGAGGTAAGAGTCTTATGATTTTTAAACGAGGTTAATTATCTCTTCCTAAACTTCCTCCTTAATCCTGCAAGGCCAACCAATCCAGACCCCAAAAGGAGCATGGTGGCGAGTTCGGTGACCACAGCTCCAAAAGTCTACTGCATATCACTTGTGAATCTCAAATGAGTGACCGAGAAATTCACATCTTAACTTCTGATGCTAATTATCTCATCGGAGTATTTTGGTAATCTCACTCACAAAAGCTCAAGGCAGATTTAAGGTGGCATTACTATCCAAGTTGAGCCTCATTTTAATCTAAAAACCCTTCGATAAATTCCAACGCAGCATCGGTGTCAATGCGATTCACAAATCCAACGCCAGCACAGAGCGGGTTAGTCCCATACGAGGTTAACGCCAAAATTGTGTCTGTATCGGATAGGAGGCTAGGTCCTCCAGAATCCCCAAAGCAGGTTCCACCCCTGTCCTGCCCACGATCACCGGAAAGCTTAATTATTTCATCATTGTGCTTGTGCTTGCTCGGAATCAGTCTGGTCGGGGCAAAATACCGGGTAAAGCCAGCTTCTGGGAATCCCCACCCTGGGGGACCACCACCCCTAAGCCAGTGTGTGATACCATAGCCTACGACAGTCACATCTGTGTTGTTTGGCAGATCATCTACCAAGCCTTCTTCGGGTAATTCGGCGTAGCGAGAAAGCACGACTGGTTCAGATAGCTCTATCACCGCCACGTCACGTTTAATGAATCCAAAATTCCCAGGCTCGCATGCTTGGCAATACTCAGGATGAGGGTACCAAATTCCTTCATGCATAACTGGAAGATCTTCAGGGTCAACCTCTTGATCAAACGAGACGCTAACGGGTACAGGCTCGCCTTCTGAATAATCAAAGCAATGCCCAGCCGTTACTATCACTGTGGGAGAAATCGCTGAGCACGAACAAACAAAGAAACCATCTGTGACAATACCCACATACGGGTAGTCATTGTCAACATCCGGCTGCCCATTGAGAACCGCATAGGCAATGCCGACTAACATGCCAAAAACAATAATCATGAGTAGCAGGAATTTAATTAATGTTCTTATATTTCCAGACATTTGATCACCTCCCTATCATTCTTATTTTGTGAGGAATATAGTCGGGCTCCAAGAGCAAAGAGGAAAGCCTCCAAAGGGACACAGAACCCCCTTGGAGGCTGCGTATCGGCACCTTCAGAGGACCTCTTCTCATAATTTCCTCCTAAAGGTTTAGATTATGAAAGATACCTATTAACAATTTGGAGATTCTTACTATTTAGAATGCCACAAGAGCAATAAAAGTCAAGACTTAATTATTAGGTAGAAAAAACGGATGGAAAATACCAATTATTGGAAAACCAACAGGTGGGATCTGATAAGGGTTATTTTCTGGTTTTCTTTTTTTAATAGGTGCTGCATTGCTTTATAGGTCAAAGTTACTCATGGGGTTGTAACAATATATTGTGGGAGACAAAGGTAAGCGAAAAATTCAGGTTACGTGCCATATCCTTCAATATCATAAAAATGAATGTTTGTAACTGTAATCATAACCTCATCTTTAATCAATGAGGGTCTTTTTAAAATATCACTCCATGAAAAAACCCTGAACCTTTGATATATTGCCAAGACATTAAGT
>DATKWM010000059.1:0-10000 GCA_035529575.1 Desulfatiglandales bacterium | reverse complement strand
TCTCAACGCACATTTTATCGCTATAAAGGTAGATCGCGAGGAACGCCCAGATATTGATAAGATTTACATGTCGGTGTGCCAGGCAATGACAGGACGAGGGGGATGGCCTCTTTCCATTTTCATGACACATGAGGGCAAACCTTTTTTTGCAGGGACCTATTTCCCTAAGTCGAGCCGGATGGGAATGCCAGGTTTTATGGATATAATAAAGAAGATCGCCTTTTTATGGGAGGGCGATCGTGGTCAGCTTTTAGAGGCCAGTGAAAAAATTACCAAACATCTTAACTCAATTTCAGATTCAAGCACATCAGCTGTTGCTCTGGATTTGGAAACCTTAAAAAAGGGCTACAAACAACTTGAGATGACCTTTGATCAGATCTGGGGCGGCTTTGGCACTGCACCAAAATTCCCAACACCACATCACTTAACCTTTCTTCTGAGATGGCACAAACGGAGTGGCGATTCGGGGGCATTGAAAATGGTGGAAAAGACCTTAGATGCCATGAAAAGAGGCGGCATTTTCGATCAAATAGGCTTTGGTTTTCACCGTTATTCTGTAGACGAACGGTGGCTGGTCCCCCACTTCGAAAAGATGCTTTACGATCAGGCCTTGCTGGCTATGGCTTATATAGAAGCGTATCAAGTTACTGGAAACGTGAAATATGCGCAGGTAGCCCATGAAATTTTCACGTATGTCGAGCGCGATATGACGTCCCCGCATGGTGGATTCTATTCGGCAGAAGATGCTGACAGTGAAGGCATTGAAGGACTTTTCTATCTTTTTACACCCCATGAAGTTACAAAACATTTAGGAGAAGAGCGGGGTAATCTTTTTTGTCGCTTCTATGATATCACCGAGAAAGGGAATTTTGAAGAAGGTCGCAGCATTCCACACATGCCCATGGCACTCCAGATCTTTGCGGAAAAAGAGGGGATGGATGTGAGAAAACTTGAAAAAGCCCTGGAGGATGCCAGAAAAAAACTCTTTGCTATCCGTAAAAGACGTATTCATCCCCAAAAAGACGACAAGATCCTGACCTCCTGGAACGGTCTCATGATTGCAGCCTTTGCAAAGGGATACCAGGCCTTTGGCAATCAAGCGTATGCAGATGCTGCCCGGAGGGCTGCTGACTTTATCCTGAAAAACCTAAGAACATTCGATGGCAGACTTCTCCGCCGCTACAGGCAAGGTGATGCAGGCTACCCGGGATATCTGGATGATTATGCCTTCCTTGTCTTGGGCCTGATCGAATTATATGAAGCCACCTTTGAGGTTTCCTATCTTAAGGAGGCCATTGAACTAAATGAGGCGATGTTAGACATTTTCTGGGATAAGCATGGCGGAGGGCTTTTTTTCACCGGGCAAGGAAATGAATTCCTTATTACGCGAAGCAAGGAAGTGTACGATGGTGCACTTCCTTCAGGAAATTCGGTTGCAGCCTTAAACTTTTTGCGCCTGAGCCGCATGACCGGTAATATCAATCTAGAGCAAAGGGCTGAGCAATTAATTCGAGCTTTCTCCAAACAGGTTGCAGACCAGCCCATGGCCTATACGCAACTACTGATCGCTCTTGATTTCATGATTGGTCCGAGCCAGGAGATTGTCGTTGCTGGAGACCCTACTCTTACAAATACACAGGCTATGATTCACGCTGTCCAAAGGAGCTTTTTACCCAATAAAGTGTTATTGCTACGATTGCAAGGAGTGAAGGGCAAAAGACTTTCTTCTTTATCCCCATTTGTAGAAGCCATGGACTCTAAAAATAATCGACCCACAGTTTATGTGTGCGAGAATTATGCCTGTAAGACGCCCATAAAAGACGTGGATGCATTAAAGGCAATCCTTAATTAAAAGGTTTAATAGATAATTTCATCGCTCGGCGATTGTTTTATCAATATAAAACACGAAAAAGGGGAAAATAATGAAAAGAAAAGCTATAAACATTGCTATTATTATTGCGGAGATGCCGAGCCCGGACACGGATGCATTGTGGCAATACATCACAAAGGATTCTCCGTATACGGAATGGTCTTTCTGGCCTGACCATCAAGGGATGCAGCCTGGCCGTGCACCTCATGGACCATTACACAAGGTCTATGTGAACAACAGGGCGCTGAGCTCAGCAAAACCCCCAGTTCAATATGGTGCTATCCAGGTAAAGGAAAATTATAGTAAGTCCAAGGAGCTAAAAGCCATAACCGTAATGTATAAAGTGCTCGGATATAATCCCAAAGATGGAGACTGGTTTTGGGTGAAATATACACCTGAAGGCAAGGCAGGCCCTTTTGGTAAACCACAAGGCTGTATTGGCTGCCACGGGACCAGGGCAAACAACGATTTTATCCTGGTCCATGAATTTAAATAAAAGAGAGTTTTACAAAAGAAACCTGTTATTCTTCCAACCTCAAGAGTTTTGACATGCTTGGTATACACCCTATCGTTCAATGTTTAGCTATACTGCTGGCTCTCTATGTATTCTTCCTCGGGCTACAGCGCTTTCGCTTTCTTCATCTTCATCATAAAACCGTTTTTCATTGGAGGCAGCATGTGGCTTTAGGAGAAATTGCTCTCGGCGTATTGCTGGCTGGCATGGTAGGGGGTATTGCCATAGTGTATATTACCTGGCATGGGATTTTTATAACGGGTATTCATGGCAAGGTCGCACTGGTCATGGCTCCCTTTATTATCTTTGGACTTGTATCCGGTCTGTACATGAACCATAAGAAAAGGAAACGAAGGATCCTTCCCTTTGTCCATGGCCTGAATAACCTTGTTGTCTTAATTATGGCTATAGGCCAAATTATAAGTGGCTTGTGGGTCTACAGAGCATTCGCATTAGGAGGCTGAACATTTTTCATCGGCAGCGAGAAGATTAAGTGCCATTTCTATTTCAGGGGAGGATTTGTTGTTGCCGGAAATCCCCTGTATTTGCAATTACCTTTTCGACAGGGAGGCATAGCATGTTCATTAAATCTAAAAGACTTCTTGCTATCTTTCTCGTTACATTGACTACAGTGCTATTGTTAGGCAGCGGAGGGATTCCGCAAGTCGAGATTAGAGAGTATGAGGGAAAACGTCTTGATCCCTTTGATCGGGCATACGACAATTCTATCAAGGGACCACAAGATGTGGATCCAGAGACCTACCGGCTTGAGTTGACTGGTTTGGTGGAGCATCCTCAATCTCTGACCTATCAGCAGGTTCTGTCTTTGCCAATGGTGAAAAGAGCAGTTACCCTTCACTGTGTTGAGGGTTGGAAAGAACATCTTCTTTTCGAGGGTGTGCGTTTGGCTGATCTGTTCGCTCGGGCCAGGCCGCAAGAGGGCGTGCAAACCGTTATTTTTTATGCCGTTGATGGATATTCTTCCTCTTTGCCTTATGACGATGTTGTACGTCTCGATATTATGCTGGCTGCCATGATTAATGGCAGAGTGCTGGATACAAAAAGGGGGTTTCCATTTCAGGTAGTTGCTGAATCAAAGCTGGGATATAAGTGGGTAAAATGGGTCACACGAATTGAGCTATCAGATAAAACATATAAGGGGTATTGGGAAAAGAGGGGCTACGATAACAAAGCGGATGTGAAGAAGTGAACCCGACCCTGTTAATTCCCACTATTAGTTGGAGCACCCAATGACCTATTTTCACTTGTTTTTGAAAAATGTTCAGATGTGGATCAATTTGGCTGTAGGGGAAGTCTCCAGCCATTTGTGGCTATCACTTTAAAATCAACATAAGGAGGTTAATAATGGAGAAACAAGCATTGGTTGATATGTTAAACAGGGATCTTGCTGATGAGCATGCAGCCATCATACGCTATCTTGCGCATGGGTATATGGAAGGGGAAGATACACCCCTTGGTTCAAGCCTCATCTCTATCAGCAGGGAGGAGATGTGGCATATGCACTGGCTGGGGATGATCATAGGAGAGTTGGGGGGAGAGCCTAATTTCACGCCTGCACCCTACCCCCATGATCCGACCAGCAGGGCCACTATGCTTAAATCATATGTTGAATATGAGGAGAAATTGATACCTCATTACAACGGAGAAGCGGATATAATAGATAATTCCCATATCAAGCGGGTTCTCCAGAGAGAGGCCTGGGAATCTGCCATCCATGCCAGGAAGTTTCAAAGGAAACTGGACAAATTAAGCCCTGAAGAAGCAGCGGGACTTCCAGGGGAAGAAAGTGAATTACCAAAAGAATTCTTGGATATATTGCAATCAGAGGTAACCAGTAAATATACCGAGATGCTGCAGCACATCCGTACCTCCTGGCTCTTCCAAAAAGATGAAAACATTGGCTGGAAGATCATGGACCAGGCCATGGAAAAGATGAAGCAGCTGGCCCACTTGGCCGAACCCATTGCAGAGGATGGCGTTTTACCAAAATTTAAGCCCGGACAGATTGAGAAAAATCAGGCCATTGGGATAGCCCTGAAAAAGGCATTGGAGGATGTCCAGGCTGACCATAATCGGCATATAAGGTTGAAGGAGGATTCTGAGGTTAAAAAGCATTCGGGGCTCGTCATTAACCTGGATCTCACCATCAAGCAGGAGGAGTATCAAGCCGCAGAGCTTAAAGACTGGGGCAAGGATAGATAAATATCCTAACTGTTCACGGTTTCCCGATAAAATCGGGATTCAGTGGTTCAGGGATAATTAATAATACAATCTTACATCAACCTTTGAATCTCTTAGCGCTCATGGTTAGACAAAGAAGACCCGGTTTGCTCATGACTTCGATTTGAAGGGACTAATTCAGGATAAGGTCAGGCTTTATCTATGCACAATACGGATATAGATTTTTATTCAAAAAGGAGAAATGACACATGAAACGCTTCGGTTGGCAGGTTTTCTTAGGCCTAATTCTGGTTGTATTATCGATAATTTTTTATCTTCTTCATTATGCAATATTTAGAGATCCGCATCATATCTTCATCTACCTGATAGGGGATATTGCCTTTGTCTTTATCGAGGTTTTAATGGTTACCTTGATTATACACCGGTTGCTGAGTGAAAGGGAAAAACGATCCCGGTTGGAAAAGTTGACTATGGTCATAGGTGCCTTCTTTAGTGAAGCTGGAACGAGACTACTCGCTTTTTTTTCCGATTTTGACCCTACATTGGATAACATTAGAAGGGAACTTATTGTAACCAACAATTGGTCTGAGAAGGAATTTTCTAAGATAAGCAAACGGCTTAAGAACTACAATTATGGAATTGAGACTCAAAAGGTCAACTTTAAAGACTTGCGCAGTTTTCTTATAGAAAAAAACGACTTTTTACTAAGGTTATTGGAAAACCCGAATTTATTGGAGCATGAAGCCTTTACAAACCTTCTTCGGGCGGTTTTTCATCTGACTGAGGAATTGATTGCCCGGAAAGATTTTGGAAAGCTGCCGATTTCCGATTTTGACCATCTTGCTGGTGACATAAAAAGAGCATACATCTTGCTTGTCCATCAATGGTTGGACTATATGAAATATTTGAAAAATAATTATCCATATCTTTTCTCTCTTGCCATGAGAACAAATCCCTTTGATCAGGAGGCATCACCAGTAGTAAAATAAATAAGTTATTGTATTCGATAGCATTTTCGCACCTCCAAGGCAGACGTGTCTCGCCATTCTGAGGTAGCGTGAGCACAAAAACTCAGCAAAACCGGCCCCTCTTTTTCTCACAGCGGAGGTCATCTTCATACAAGTGGTATTAATCTTGCTGAAATTGAGAAAGGGAAAGATGAATGAGTGAATATTTTAGAGGAGTGAGTGTTTAACGTAAGGATTATTTAAGGAAAATCTTTTTTAAGAAATGCGCATAAAGTAAAGGTACAGAGCAATGGACTATATTGCTGTGCGAACAATCTTACCTATCTTTATTCTCATAGGAACGGGTCTGTTTTCAAGAAAAACGGGAGTCTTACAATCTGGTGATGAACGGGTGCTTAGCTCTTATGTATACTATTTTGCCTTACCAGCACTACTTTTTATCAACTTAGCTGAAACAACTTTTACCAGGGAAACCCTACAATTTATGCTTGCGGGCGTTATTCCCGTTCTAATAGTGATACCTTTTTACTGGATTATTAGAGTTATATGGAGATTCTCAAAAAATACCCTCTATCTGCTCATTTTAAGTACTGTTTTTGGTAGTACAGCCTTCTTTGGTATCCCTTTTATAATGTTTGCCTTCCCCACAGACCAGGGTGAACATCTGGCAATATTATCAGTGGTTTCTATCTCACCAGTGAGTATAACCATAGCTATAACAACTCTGGAACTTTACAAACTTGGAAAAACAACTATCTGGAAAGGACTAAACCAAGTATTAAAAAAGCTTTCAACAAACCCACTGATACTATCAATTCTATCTGGCATTGTAATAACCTTTACTGGAATTGAAATCCCTACTCCTCTATCAAAATCTTTACATATGCTGGGAAGCACTACTACTATCATAGCTATTTTTATGCTGGGTGTTTTTCTCTATGGAAGAAGGTATACAAATATAACGAAAGCCCTTACATTAAGTTTACTGAGGATAATAATCTTACCAGTTGTAGCACTTCTCATCACAAAAATGTTTAATCTCCCCAATATAGAAAGAGCAATACTGGTACTTATGCATAGTGTACCAGTTGCTATTTCTATGATTATTCTCAGCGAACGGTACGGATTTTTTAAGGATATAATTGCCTCTCTCATCTTAATTTCCTCAATTGGAGCGGCAGTATATTTAAACGTGTGGCTTTGGGTATTAGGGTATGGTTTGTAAACATTACAATAGGAGGGAAAAATGAGAGTACGAGATTTTATGAGTACGAATGTGGTAAGCGTTGATGAAAAAACATTAATTGATGATGCCAGAAAAATAATGGAGGCCCATAAGATCAGAAGGCTGCCGGTGATGAAAAAGAATAAGCTGATAGGCCTTGTCACCAAGCACATGCTTTTAGAGGCAGCGCCTTCACCAGCTACATCTTTTAGCATCCACGAATTACACTATCTTCTGGCCAAGATGACCGTCAAAGATATTATGATCAAGAACCCTTACACTATTTCTCCTGACATGCCTGCTGAAGAAGCACTGCAATTAGGCCAAGAAAAAGGCTATGGTGCCTTTCCAGTAGTGGAAAATAATAGACTTGTTGGCGTTGTTACCGAGTCAGATATTGTGAGAATGATTACACGGGTTTTGGGGGTAAAAGAAAAGGGCAAGAGGATAGGCATAAAAACTTCAAACAAGTTTGGTAATATGAAAAAGATCATGGGCATCCTCGATAAGAATAAAACGGTGTTGTTAAGCATGATGACTCTCCCCCCTGAGGAGTGGGAAGAAGATTGGCTGGTAATGTTACGAGTAAAGAGTGAAGATGCTGGCCCGATAGCCAAGGAGTTAGGATCCTCTGGTTTCAATGTTACCTATGTGGGGTAGGATTTTTCTTGAACGATAATAAGCTTGAAGATAGTAATCGGTGATAGTGAAGATATCGAATATTTAAAAATGATGCCATAAGAAAGGAGGTACTATGAAAGGTTTTGAGTATGAAATTACAAAGCACCCAGCGGAAGCCTTCAAGCAAGTCATTTACTTTTGTACAGAAACTGGACAATGTAGCTTGGATGATGTTCCGGGTGATCAGACAGAGATCCTCGCCAAAATGCTAAATGAGAAAGGGAAACAAGGCTGGGAGTTGGTGCAGATTTCTTTTGGCAAAGAAGGTTTGATGGCGTTTTGGAAGCACAAGATCAAGGGCACCCTAGAGAAAAGGAAAATGTAGCAATATCGAGTTAGACTTAAACGTAAAATCAGAGAGAACATTTAAGATAAAATCATAAATAAGGAGGTTAAATAATGCCTGAGTTTGGATCACCATTTTCTGGTCTCGCCAATGATAGAAAACTTACCCATGAGGAATTGGTTCGTGCAATACGGTTCATGGTTGCCGCAGAGTATGAAGCGGTCCAGCTTTAAACACAATTAGCCGAATCAATCGATAATGAGTTGGCCATAGAGGTGCTGAAGGACATAGCAGATGAAGAAAGAGTCCACGCTGGTGAGTTTCTAAGACTTCTAAGGCACCTGGAACCGGATGAAGAGAAATTTTATGCCGAAGGTGCTGAGGAAGTAGAAGAAATGATTAAAAAGCTGAAAGGAGATTAATCCAAACAGATTATCTTGTATGTGAATATACTCGGTATTCCTCGGAAAAAATACCCTTAGCGCGATCTTGTAAGTGATAGATGCAGATAGCTTTGAGACCTTTGCAAAACATGACAATCTTTGGTACCCAATGGAAACGGGGGTGGGTTTTTCTGAAGTGACTGGTGGAAGGGCCTCGGAACTGAAGGAAAGCCCACCCCCGTTAAGAAAATATGAGTTATGCAAAGGTCTCGTTTTCTAAGGCCATTAGAGGGAAGGTATACACAATGGCAGTGTAGAATAATTTGCGCCTTTGATTACAAGCAATTCAAAAAGGAGGTATTGATATGGATTTGAGTAAATTTAGTGAAAACACGCTCCTTGTGGCAGCACTAAAAAGCGAGATAGATAGTAAAGAGATTTATCAACATACAGCGAATAGGGTAAATAATGCACTGCTAAAAGATAAACTCACCTTCCTCGCCTCTGAAGAAGTAAAACATCGAAACATTATTGAGGGGATCTATAAAGAAAAATTTCCTAACGAAGAATTACAAATCCCCGAAAAATCGCCTGTGCCACTGCCAGAATTAATAATTACTGATGAGATGATGCCTATTAGTGAAGTGTTTTTAATGGCTATGGACGCAGAAAAAGCATCATATGATTTTTATAATGAACTGGCGAGGTTGTATGAGAGCAATCCCAAACTAAAGAAGACTATAGAGTACGTAGCAACAATGGAAATGGGCCATTATAAACTTATCGAAATAGAAAAAGATAACATGAAAAAATTTGAAGATTTTGATATCTATTCGCCAATGATTCATGTAGGAGCTTAAAAATTTTTATATATGAAATTTTCCAACCTTTCGAAATTAAAGACAATTTTTGAAGCGTCTATTTTTTACCTCGCAATGTGGTTCACTTTACAAATATGCTCACATTATTAAACACATTAGGAAAAACAGTTGAGAGATTTCGACCAGTCGATGAAAAGGTTGTAAATATATTTACATGTGGCCCATCAGTCTACCAAAGATCTCATATTGGAAACTTCAGGACATTTTTGTTTGAAGACATAGTGGTTCGATACTTAGAATATTTAGGCTACACTGTCAAAAGAGGAATGAATTTTACAGACATCGAAGACAAAGCTCTTAAGGAGGCAAAAAAAAGGCAACAAAGCGTAACCCACCTTACAGAGGAAAATATCAGGAAGTTTATAGAGGAAATAGATTTTTTAAGGATGAAGATACCGGATTACCTTCCTAAGGCCTCTGATGCCATTGATCAAGCCGTAGAGATTATAAGCCGCCTCCTCGATCTCAAGGTTGCATACTGGAATCGAGGAAATGTTTACTTCGAACCGCTAAAATTCCCTGGATTTGGAGAGATTTATGGGCTGGACATGACCAGATGGCCATCAAAAAAGAGACGTTTTCATAGGGATACATATCCAGGAATGCGCTGGAACCTGGGAGATTTTATCCTCTGGCATGGATATAAAAAAGCCGATACAGTTTACTGGGACACAAGTATTGGAAAAGGGAGACCTTCTTGGAATATTCAGGATCCAAGTATGATCTTCAAACACTTTAATGAAACCCTTTCCATTTACTGTGGCGGATTTGATAATCTTTTTCGACACCACGACTACACACGAGCAATCCTTGAATCAGTATGGACATATCCTATGGCGAGATACTGGCTCCATTGCCAGCACCTTTATGTAAATGGCCAGAAGATGTCAAAGAGCAAAGGGAATATGTGTTATATCGACACACCTCTGGAACAAGGATACGAGATTCAAGAGATTAGGTTCTTTCTTATATATTGCCACTATCGTCAAA
>DATKWM010000058.1:0-3180 GCA_035529575.1 Desulfatiglandales bacterium | reverse complement strand
AAGGGGTGCGGTCTCTGTGTCGCTTCCTGCAGATCAGGCGCCATACACCTGAACGGGTTTGATGAGGGTCAGATTATGACTATGATTAATCAAGTGAGTGAATAAAGTGAACTAAAGTGCCTAAAGTGAGCTAAAGTTGGGGATTTAGGCACTTTAGACACTCTTTTCAATTTAAAGGAAGAGGGAAAGAACATGAATGATTGGGAACCAAAGATTACAGCCTTTCTCTGTGCGTGGTGTAGCTATGCCGCTGCTGATTTAGCTGGTATAAATAGGATCCAATATCCCCCTAATATTCGGACTATCAGGGTACCATGCTCTGGAAGGGTAAGCCCAAAGTTTATTTTATCGGCATTTATGCATGGCTCTGATGGAGTCTGGGTTTCAGGGTGACACCCTGGAGAATGTCATTACCTGGAAGGTAATTATTATGCCAGACGGAAATTCGCACTTTTAAATAATTTATTAGATTATATAGGAATTGAGCCTGAGAGGTTGCATTTCTCGTGGATATCATCGGCAGAGGCGGGAAAATTCGCAGAAGTAGCTACTGAGGTGATTGAAAATATAAAAAAGATTGGCCCTATAAAAAAGCTTGTTAAAGAAAGGGCCGAGGTAGCCTAATGATAAAATATGTAGGCACAATAAGAAAGATAGCGAAGAAAATCTTAAAGGAAAAAACTGTAGATTTAATCATTGGTTTCAAAAAAGGGACACTTCCTTTGATGACAGAGCCTATCTTGATAAATGATGTGGAAAAAACCGACCAGTTATACTGGGATAGTTTCTGCAACATGAACCTCGCCAATTACCTCCCTAAAAGAAGTGAAAAAATTGGAATAATAGCCAAAGGTTGCGATTCAAGGAACATTGCAGTGCACATCGTAGAAAACCAGATCAAAAGGGAGCAGCTTTATATCATTGGGGTTCCCTGCAAGGGAATGATTGATAGAAGAAAGATAATCTCTTTTCTGGGCGACAAAGAGATACAAGAGGTCATTGAATCGGATGAGGATATCACGATAAAGGGAGAGGGTTTTGAGCATACACTAAAAAAGGATGATTATTTGCAAGATAATTGCAAAACATGTATGCACAGGAACCCAGTAATCTATGATGCCATAGTAGGGGATTTGGCAGAGGAAAGAAAGGATCCTGATCCCTATGATGATGCACAGGAAATAGAGGGAATGGGATCAGAGGAAAGGTGGGAATTCTTTTCAAATCTTATTAAGGACTGCATTCGCTGTTATGCCTGCCGGAATGCCTGCCCACTGTGTTACTGTCCTACCTGTTTTGTGGATGAATCAGATCCGCAATGGGTAGGAAAAAGCAGTGATCCTACTGACACTATGACCTTTCATATACTGAGAGCATACCACTGTGCAGGTCGCTGCACGGACTGCGGTGCATGCCAACAGGCCTGCCCAATGGATATAAATGTGAGGAATTTTACCAGAAAGTTAAATAAGGATGTTCTTGATCTATATAACTGTGAGGCTGGATTAAGCATAGAAGAGAGACCACCTCTTGATACCTACAGACCTGACGATTATGATAAATTTATCGAATAAGGTGAAGAATGAGTGATAAAATAATTCAAAAAGAAGATTTGCCTGATATTTTAAAGTCCTTGAAAGAGACTTATGATGTCTTTGCGCCTGTTAAAGAAAACGGTTTCTATAGCTTCAAGCCCTTAAAAGATGAGGAAAATATAGACTTAAATGTAACAAACACACGCCTCTCGCCAAAATCATTACTCTTTCCTCAATCAGAGAGGATGTTTGAATTTAGTCTCGATGAGAAAAGCGAAGATGGCAATATAATAAAAGAGTCACCGAAAGATTACCCTCCTGCCGTGATATTTGGCATTAGGCCATGTGATGCAAAGGCCTTACGATTAGTGAATGTGAACTTTGACAATCCAGAATTTAAAGATCCATGGTGGGTCAAACGCATGGATTCAATGACATTCATAGGACTTGGATGTAATGAGCCTTCCAATACCTGTTTTTGTACATCTGTTGGTTGTGGACCTTTCAATGAAGAGGGCCTGGATATCCTCCTTTTTGATCTTGGAGAAAGTTTTCTGGCAAGGGCACTGACGGATAAAGGTAAAAAGCTCCTCGAGAAGGCGGGAGTAAATAAGGATGCGGACAGCGATATACAGAAAAAAGCTCACGCTCTAAAAGAAGAAGCTGAGAAGAAAATAAGCAGTAGTGTACCTACAGATAAGTTAAGAGAAAAGAAAGTTAATGATCTTTTTAATGCCCCATTTTGGGATGATGTTGCCTTTGCCTGCATAAATTGTGGCACTTGCACCTTTTTATGCCCTACCTGCTGGTGTTTTGATATACAAGATGAGATCACAAAAAAACGAGGGGATAGAATCAGAAACTGGGATAGCTGCATGTTTCCACTATTTACCCTCCATGCCTCAGGGCATAACCCACGATCTGAAAAGGTACAGAGGGTCAGACAGCGATTTATGCATAAATTAAAATACTATGTAGACAAATATAATAATGGGGTTGCCTGTGTTGGTTGTGGAAGATGTGTGAAATATTGTCCCGTAAATATTGACATACGAGATGTCTTCAAACTTATGAATGACCTGTGAATAAGAAATACTTAAAGTACCTGAAGTTTAACCCGCCGTAAGCCTGCCCGCCCCGATTGTATCGGGGCAGGCGGGTCTGGCGGGTAAAAGTGAGTCAAAGTTAAGGAGCGCTAAAGAGGGAAGTATATGACTTTAGGCACATTAGGCACTTATAACTTGAGGCACTTTTATATTAACATAAGGAGGTTCAGTTGACTGATAACCCATATCTCCCTCTTCCTGTAAAAATTGAACAGATCACTGTAGAAACCGAGGATAAAAATTTAAGGACCTTTAAGTTAGTTTTCCTTAATAAAGAAGATGAGGAACGATTTACGTATACCCCAGGACAATTCTGTGAGATCTCTATAGCAGGGCATGGTGAAATACCAATTGGTATAGCTTCATCTCCAACTGAGAAGGGATTTCTCATGTTCACGGTTAATAAGACCGGAGTGGTAACCAGATACATTCACAACATGAAAGAAGGAGATATAATTGGGGTGAGAGGTCCATTAGGTAACTGGTATCCCTGGGAGAAGATGGAGGGGAAAAATGTGGTAGTAATTGGTGGAGGGTTT
>DATKWM010000057.1:0-6393 GCA_035529575.1 Desulfatiglandales bacterium | reverse complement strand
CCATGCTCATGAGTGGTCGGCATCACCGGAATCTGTATTTATCCCTTTATCGGTATCTTTGCTCCATCTCGCAAAAAGACAGGTACTACCTCTAAAGGTGCCTCAACTTCAATCCACTGCCCTCCCTGATATACCTTTCCACTTTGGGCCTCCGTCCACTGAGCACCTTGAGGAAGATACACTTCTCTTCTTCTTTCACCCTCGTAAATGACTGGCGCTACCAATATATCAGGACCAAAGAGATACTCATCTTCTGCCTCATAGGTTTTCTCATCCTCTGGAAAGTCAAAGAAAAGAGGTCGCATGAGAGGTATACTTTCTTCATGGGCTCTCTTCATCTGCTCTGCAATGTAAGGCTTTATTCTCTCTCGCAAGAAAAGGAGCTCTTTAATAATATCGTACGCCCTTTCTCCATAAGACCATACCTCGTTTGGACCCCCAACAAGTTCTTCCGGTGGGCAACTCGACGGATCCTGAGGATAAGGCAAACGGAAGCCATGAAGTCTAAATATCGGGCAAAAAACCCCAAATTGGAACCAGCGGACAATAAGTTCCTGGAAAGCAGGATCTTTAGGATCGCCACCAAAAAAACCACCAATATCGGTAGTCCACCAGAAAATCCCGCACATGGCCATGTTTAATCCGGCCTTTAATTGTCGACGTAAGGAATCAAAAGTTGAGGGAATATCTCCTGACCACACCACGGCTCTAAAGCGCTGACTCCCTAACCACGCACAGCGAATGAGATTGACTATCTCCTTTTCTCCGATTGATTGCAGACCTTCCTCAAAGGCTTGAGCATAGAAGAAAGGATAGACATTACTTACTTCTAATCCGTTCCCCAAATGGTAACGCAGATTATCGTAATCATAGGGCAAAATGTTAGGGTACTCAAAACCTTGAATTCCAAGCTCTGGCTCTGCTTCATCAAGCCAGAACATTTTTATTCCATATTTATAGTAATTTTCCTTTGCTTTTTCCCAAATAAACTTTCGAGCCTCAGGATTTGTGGTATCGCAATAGGTCGTTATACCACGGAAGGTGTAAATTGCTGGTATTCCTTTTTCAGTCCTCACCAATAACCCTTTTTTAGCCATCTCCTTATAATTTTCACTGTAGACATCTACCGTAGGCCAGATAGATACCATCAACCTGACTCCCATCTCTTCTAACTCTTTCACCATTGCTTGGGGATCAGGAAAAAAGCGAGAATCGAATTTCCAATCCCCTTGGTTGGGCCAGTGGAAGAAGTCAACCACGATTACTGATAAAGGCAATCCTCTCCTTTTATGCTCTCGAGCGACTTCCAAAAGCTCTTCCTGAGTCCGGTATCGGAGTTTACACTGCCAGAAACCCAACGCCCATACAGGAAGCAGAGCAGGTTTGCCAGTAAGGTCAGTATACTTTTTCAATATCTCTTTAGCTGTGTCCCCAGTAATGACAAGATAATCGATTTGCCGCCCTGCTTCTACATGCCACAGGGTGTGATTCTTCACCAACTCTGCTCTTCCAACCGAAGGATTATTCCAGATAAAACCGTATCCTCGAGTGGAAACGAAAAAGGGTATGCTGATTTGCGTATTTTTCTGTGCCAACTCCAATACACACCCCTTAAGATTCAAATACCCATTGGCATACTGCCCCATCCCATAAAAATGTTCACCTTCATAGGCTTGAAAATAGAGGTCCAGACGATAGAGGTCGCTACTTAAGGATTTATAGTTTCTCGCTTTAAGAAGATCCGCATTGTTCATCCGGTAGTCAATCCACAACTCTTCTAAAAGCATATTCCCATCCTTATCAAGATACTTGATACTCCCATCGCTTCTTACCTCAGCCTGAATCTTGCCATTACGAATCAACGCTTGATGAGGTTCAATAGCAATTTCTGCTGGAACTTCAGGTTGAGGAAGCAATGTCCAGTTTTCCTCAAGAATTTCCTTTCCATTTGTCCCCCTGAAACGTAAACAATCTTTTCCAAAAGGCTCGATACAGATTATTTCCCCTCCTTCTCTCCCAATGAGTTTATTCTGAAGTTTTTGAAAAATCATCTTCCATCACCTCCATTTATTCTTTAAAAGCACCTGCAGTTAAACCAGTAACGATAGACTTTCCGGCTAAAAGCGCCACGATAAGCGGAGGTACAGCAAAAATCATACTCCCCGCCATAAGTTTGTTCCACTCTACTCCATATTGAGCAACAAAATGGTAGAGACCGATACTCATCGGCTGCACGGTTTGGTCCTTCAGAAAGGTTAAAGAAACAATAAAATCTCCCCAAGCCATGATGAGGGTCAAAATCCCGGCGGTAGCAATGGCAGGACTTGAGAGCGGTACAATAATACTCCGAAACACCCGGAATAAACTCGCTCCATCGATAAGAGCGGCTTCAATGAGACCCGTGGGGATACCCTGAATGTAAGCTCGAAGGATAATGGTGGCAAAAGGGATGGTAAAAACTGCAATACCTAATATGACGCTGAAGTAATTGTTGATCAGCTTGAGCTTGATAAACATCAAGGAAAGAGGAATAATCACCGCAGTTGCAGGTAACATTTGGGTAAAGGCTAATATAAAAAATGTCGGTTTTCCCAGTTTCAAGCGAAATTTAGCCAGAGCAAAAGCTGCGGGTACAGCAACCACCAAGGTCAAGGCGAGATTCCCTAAGGCCATAATTAGGCTATTTTTCAAGTAAGGAAGAAGGGTCACCCAGGCATCATTATAAAACTCCAGAGTGGGGTGAGGAGGAAACCAATACGCCGGACGATGAAAAATCTCCGCTACAGTTTGAAACCCACCAATGGCTATAAAATAGACGGGCAAAATGATGATGACTGTAGGGATGAGAGCAATCAAAGTCCATTTCCATTCTTTGGCTCGTCGTTTTTTACCCAATGCTACTTTCCTCCTTCGCTCTTATTGAATTCAAGAAAATCGTAAGACCAATCGTCAACAACAGCATGATCACCAGAACTGAGGAAGCCTTTCCAAACTGGAATTTGTCGAAGGCCAAAGAATACGAAAGAGTGCTTAAAAGGTGAGACACCTCTCCTGGCCCTCCCTGGGTGATGATCCAAACCAAGTCAAAGACCTTCACAGTTAAAATACATCCCAGGGTGAGGGTAGTAATAATCACGGGTTTTAAAAGCGGAACGGCAATAAAGAGAACCTTTTGCCCCCAATTGGCTCCGTCAATGTCGGCACTCTCAAAGAGCTCTAAGGGGATAGCTCTCAAACCGGTATAGAGGAGAACAAAGCTGAAAGGAATCCCTAACCAGATATTGGCCATGGTTACTGAGAAGATGGGAAGTATTTGGCTGGTAATCCAGGGAATAGGCTTATCGATGAGACCCCAGGAAAGGAGAAAACCATTCACCATCCCTCGATCGCTAAAAAACCACCGGAAAAAAGACCCACTCACTATGATGGGTAAAACCCAGGGAACCATGATCAAACTCTGCAACAATCCTTTGAGGGGAAAAGAGCGATTGAAAAGGAGAGCCAACAAAAAACCAATGATGAACTGAAAAGAGAGAGATAAACCAGTAAAAACCAAAGTGTTGAAAAATGCTCTTTGAAAAACTGTATCCTTTAGGGTTTGTACATAGTTAGAAAGACCTATCCATTGGGAAGTTCCTCCCATATAAGTGATAAGGTTAACATCTTTAAGACTCAGAATAAAATTATAGATAAGAGGGTAAATACCAAAGATAAGCTGATACACCAAAGCAGGAATCAGAAAAAAGTATAATTTATAAGAAGAAGTTTTCATTAAAAAAATCCCCCTTTCTCCTTCCTTCCCTCCCCAAGGAGTTTACGTCGGGGAGGAAAGGAATATACATCTGCTATCTTTCAGAAACTTCCTGAAGAAGTGTTCTAGCTAACTGCTTATACTTCTCGTAGTCTTCGGGAGAGAAAAGCCCCTGAATATTTCGAGCTGCCTCTTTGAAAGCCTTCTCAGGAGTAGCCACTCCGGTCAAAGCCTTCTGAATCGCCACCCAAACAAACGAAGATACATCGGGGTACTTATCCATTCCACCCATTAAAGGACGCGGAAGAGCATACTGAGACTGTTCCAAGAAAACTTTGAGAATGGGTTTTGTCACTAACATTTCCTTTGCAACCGAAGCTCGGGTTGGCAATCCTGAGTCGCTCTCTGTGTTTAATTTTAACATATTATCTGACGAAACTATGAGTTTCAAAAATTCCCACGCTAAATCGTATTTGGCAGGATCAATATTACTGCTAATCCCAAAACACTCTCCTCCAAAGGGAAGAACGAGTCGCATACCCTTATTTGGAACGGGAAGAGGAGCCACATTGACATCACCCAACTGCTGCATCACATCTTTCGTGAGATGCCAACCAAATTCCCAGTTGCCGTTCACCATAAAAGCAATCTCTCCATTGATGAACCATTGAGTCGGATCACCTTGCCCAGATACATTGACGACATCTTTTGAAACATACCCTTCTTTGACCATATCAGTCAAAAATTGCAGAGCCTCTATAGCTTCAGGTTGATCAAGTTCCAAAAGACTTCCCCCATTGCTCCAGAGGAAAGGTTCAAACTGCCAGGTTGACGACTCTGTGGCACTAGCATCGAAGCCAAATGCATTGATACCCAAAACTTCTTTTATCTTTTTGGAATCCTCTTTAAGTTCCTGCCAGGTTTCGGGAGGGTTAGCAATACCAGCCTTATCTAAAAGGCTCTTCCTATAGAACAAAGCGCAGCTATTGGTCGTAAATTGGAAAGAGTAAATTTTACCCTCAGAGCTTGTGACATCCCGATGTCCTTTGAAGAAATCTTCCCAATTTTCCAATCCCCACTCTTTCACTTTGTCAGTTAGGTCTTTGTACGTACCAGCTTTAATAAGTTGTGGAACCGAGGGATTATCAGCCATGATAATGTCAGGAACAGTCTTTGTGAGTGTTTGTTGTAAGAGAGTAGGAACATATTGAGCCCAGGGAATACTTGTGAATTTCACTTTAACATTGGGATGGTTCTTTTCAAATTCCGCACCTATCTCTTCGATGTATTTTGCATTATCATTAGTAGATTCAAAATAACTCTGCACAGTCAACGTCACTTTCTCCTGAGTAAATCCTACAGAAGTGACAACTGCAACTAATACCATAGCCATTATAAGAATCATTCTCAGTGACCATTTCATAAAACATTCCTCCTTTTTAATTTTAAAATAAGAGACAATTCAAATTCCTCTTTTCACCATACCAAAAAACTACCCACGAAAAAAACATTTTCTAAGATTTTCACCTCCCCCCCCCCATTTAAACTGAATTTTTTAGATAAGGGCACGGTCTTGACCCATCCTTACCACCTGACCGCACGACTCACCCTCCTGGAGTTCCGCCTCTAAAAACTTCCCCATTTCTATTTCTTTGCCTTCTAAAAGGTTAATCAGGGCTTTGGCGGTTTCATAACCTAAAATTTGAGGCTTTACCCTTACCCCAAAAAGACGAATATCTAAAAATCTATTTCCTTCAGTTTCAACATTTCCTAAAAGCGACACATCTTGGAGAATACTCATACAATGGAATTAAATAAAACTTCTTACTTTTATCATCACCCCTTTTTTCTTATAATTTTTTACTATTATCCCCACCTCCTTTATTAATAAGGGTACAATACACCCTTACTTACTCTTTTCACCTTTAAATAAACTCTAAAATATCCGGTCTGGTTATCTTTTCTCCATGATACTCTACTTCAACCTTAGGCCATCCCGAAAGAAAAATATTTCCCAATCCTCCCGAACTTTGAAGATTGACTTTTATAGTTTAGTATACAACATTATTAACTTATGCGGATAACCGTACAACCATTATATGTTTCATTAGTCGTATTTGTCAACTTATTTTTAAAATCATTTTTAAAATGTCAAATAAAAAATCAAAAATATACTATTTCTCAATGGTTCACAGTTTAAATTACTCGCACAGCAAGATAGGTGAAGGAAACAGTATGCGTTAGCAAAAATACGCGTAAGAGAGGAGGTATTCGGGAGATACAAAAGTTGCTAACTTAATCGGTAAAAAAGCGGTGTATCGTAACCTGGCGGTATTTTCTATCTGGATATAGGATGGGAGAGGAAAACTCAGGTTCATTAACTGAATTAGGGAAAAACCCGGTTTCCAAGCAGAGGCCGCTGTGCTTTTGAAACAACGCTCCGCCTGCACCTCTGATATTGTCAAGAAAGTTCCCAGTATAAAATTGGATACCTGGTGTGGTGGATAAAATTTCCATAGTACGACCGCTTTCCGGTTCATAAAGCTTTGCCGCCAAGCTGAGCTCTTGATTTGAGGGTTCGATAACAAAGCAGTGATCATAACCGCCTGCAGTATCATTTATATCTTTTCCAATTAATTTCG
>DATKWM010000056.1:0-21951 GCA_035529575.1 Desulfatiglandales bacterium | reverse complement strand
AGAAAGGATATGCTTTTGAGAAAAACGGAAGGGGACGTGACCTTATTCTCGCTTAATCAAGAATAATACAGACTATGAATTGTTATCCCGGGTATTTTGATATCTTATGGTCCCGGAAAATCAAGTGAAGGTTTCTGCTATCAACCGCTGAAAGTAGAAAAGGAAAAGATTTCAGTATTGTGTTGAGACTGCCAAAAAAACTTAAATCCGTGATTTCGGGGTTTGTAACTTGTTGAGTTTATAGGAGTTGTTTTTCTAAAGAATCATGAATTGGATTTTTTCAACAATATCCTTTGTAGTTCATACTCTTCCAACCTAAAAAACATTATAGAACTAAGGTAAAGTGTTCTGCAATTTCCCCACTCTCATTTTCTTGGGTTTATAGAGATCTGAAATCAGGCTTTAACATTTCCGGAGGGTTCCTTGATGCCATCTCTACCATGGGGATCGTTTTCTAATAAAAAAGGATGATTAGAATGTGAATAACAACATGATGGTGGTTTTTGTTATTGCATCATGCCTCGGTTTTATTAAGCGACTCTGCATGACCTTCTGTGCACTTTTTGTAATCATTGCAAAGTTAAGCGAGAAAAACTAAACGAGAAATTGACATTCCTCACCTGGTAGACTATACCGCTAATCATTAATTCGCATTGTCTCTTGTTTAACCTAAACTAATCTTATAGAACCTATGATTAAAAATATCTTTTATGGATGGTGGATTGTACTTTCTTGTTTCTTCATTAGCCTCTATGTTGGCAGTGTAATATTCTATGGCTTTACTGCATTCTTTGAGCCATTAGTAAAGGAGTTTGGCTGGAGCTATACGCAAATCTCATTTGCCACCAGTCTTCGTGGCTTGGAAATGGGGATCTTTGCCCCTCTCATAGGCTTTCTTGTTGATCGCTTTGGTTCAAGAAAGCTGATTTTATGTGGAACAATCACAGTCGGCTTCGGACTCATTCTCCTCAGTTTTACCCAATCTCTTGCTATGTTCTATGTCTCTTTTTTGTTCCTTGCATTTGGAGCAGGAGGATGCGCGGGCGTAGTGATCATGACTGTGGTGGCTAATTGGTTTCATAAAGACATTGGGAAAGCACTCGGCATAACGATATCTGGATTTGGTGCCAGTGGATTGCTCGTTCCCGTCATCGTTCATCTTATTGACTTATATGATTGGAGGACCACCTTGATCATCCTTGGATTAGGGATGTGGGTCCTTGGAGTACCTTTATCTTTCGCCATTCGCAACAAGCCAGAACAATATGGCTATCTTCCCGATGGTAAGTTATCGGCGGATCCAATCAAAAACCTCATAAAACAAAGTAATGAAGTGGGAATTGGCATTAAGGAGGTGCTTAAAAAAAGATCCTTTTTGTATTTAAATATAGTGGAAGCCATACGGATGATGATTCTCGCAGCAGTTGTCACCCATATCATGCCCTACCTCAGCAGTGTAGGGATGCAACGAACCACTGCTGGGCTTGTGGCAGGCGCCATTCCTCTGTTCAGCATCGTCGGAAGGTTTGGCTTTGGATGGTTAAGCGATGTCTTTGAGAAAAGGCACGTGATGGCTATAGCATTCCTCTTTATGAGTTCGGGAGTGCTGGCTTTCCGTTATGTGCATTTGATATGGGTTGTTTTCCTTTTTATTCTGCTTTTCTCCTCGGGTTATGGGGGAAACATGGTATTAAGAGGATCAATTCTAAGGGAGTATTTTGGAAGACGTTCCTTCGGCAAAATGATCGGGATAACCATGGGATCTGCATCAATAGGAGGGATTATAGGCCCAACTTTAGCTGGGTGGATATTTGATACCTTGGGAAGCTATCACCTTATCTGGCTTGCTTTTTGTGGGCTTAGTGGCCTGGCAATAATCTTGGTATTGAGAATTAAATAGTGTTCGTTCTGAATCCCGTTACTTCTGCCTATCATGCTATCAATAGAAATATGCAGTTTAGGAGTAATGGCCATGCCTTATTAATCTGATGGAAGCGGCCATAATGGACATTCCCTCCCAATCCCGCCTTACGGGATACCGGCCAGGTAAGCCGCTCCTCGATCAGCGACTGAACAATTGTAGTTCAAGAGTTTGTTGTGTGAAATCATGTAGAAAGATCAATCCCTGCTTTCTGAACCATGTAAGATTCATTATGAAGCGTACCTCTTTCCTTTCAACTGATTGCCATATATTCATCTTGATCCAGACTCGATGAGCTTCTTGGGGCTTGAAGCCGGAGTATATCATCATTCTTTGAAACTTCGTGGGCTTCTTCCATTTCTTCAATTGGATGGATTTTAGGCGACCGCGTATCCAGGAGTCCGAGTCCCTCAATAGATATCGGAACTCTTGAATCCCGAAGTATGAAACCCAGCCCCTTAGGTATTCATTGAGGTCGTGGGTAATTTGATACATGGATACTGGGCTATTCCTTCGAGTTAACTTTCGGAGTCTATCCTTGAATTTGATCCTTGCTTTATTGTTCACCCTGATCTTTCCCTGAAGAATCTGAAATCCAAGAAAGGGGACACCTTTTATCCTTGCCAGCTCAGTCTTGTCCTTATTTAGCGGAAGGCTTAGATTTTCTTCCAGGTATCTCACTATCCCTTCCGTTACCCGTTGTGCAGTACTTTCTGATTTGAGCAGAATTAGAAAATCACACACCTATCGACAATAGCGATGGCCTCTTTTTTCAAGCTCATGATCCAGCTCATTCAGAACAATGTTGGAGAGCATTGGTGAGAGAGAGGGGGGAGCCTTGTGGGCGTTCTTTCTATTTCTGAAAATCTTGGTGAGTTCTGCAACGCCAGTCAATCCCTTCGAGAACCAATTGGAAAACACCCAACCTTACCTATATCCGTATGGCTTGTTGAATCGAGAGACATGGTCAATAATGTGCTTTCTCTTCGCATCTTGCTGCGCACAGTCTCCCGCATGCGGGCAATGAAATCGTATTTATCACAGAGAGGCGTTAGAAAAGGTAAAACTCTCCTTGGACACACAAAGAATGACCTATGATACTCTCTAAAAAAGGAAGATTTTGATAATGTTGTGCAAAGTTGTATAGAAATTTAGTGGCAGCAAATAATTTGCCAAAATTTTGCCATAATTCGTTGAAAAAACGGGTATGAATAGGTAAAATTGGCGAAAATCAGGGAAGAATTAATGAATTAAAGTTTTTTTAACGTATTGAAATTACATAACTATTATTACTTTTGTTTACTTATCTTTTTAATATTTTTTTTGCCTACGAATCCGTAGGTCGCAGGTTCGAATCCTGCTGGGCGCACCATTTCGTTCTGAAACTTTACGACCTTCAGTGAGGAATTCCCGAGTCGCAAAGTGAGCTTGCCCTGAGCGTGCCGAAGGGAATCCTGCTGGGCGCACCAGTAACATAATTAATCAGCTACGTCAAAACATCTATTACTAATCCTCAAATTATCTTAAGCCTCAATGAAGTCCCGGAATACAGCAATATTCTCTCTCTAAATTCATAATGAGGACTTACTAAGGAGAGCATTTTATTGTTTGCACTCTATATATCTGAGAAGGATATCGGATGGTCATGAAATCTTATCTGTCGTTCCAAGGCTCTCGGCCTGGTCTTTTCTACGACGTATCTGTAGGGGAGTCTTGCCCCCTCCGCATTCCCCTGATAAATCAGGGGCTGCGGTTTCCCCCCCTGATACGTCGTGAAAAGGACGGCGGCCTTCCACCAGTCACTCAAGATAAGACCTCATGACCATCCCTGATGTTGCAACCTATTTGATTCTCTCGGTAATAAAAAAGGCAATGTAGTTCAATTCTATGTTACCCCTCACAAAATGAGCAAACGGTAAATCAGTATAATTTTGCTCGTATTAATTTTTAAATTGAGAATATTTTTGCTTCAGTGTATGTTCTTTTCTTACATTAACTATTTAAATCGTAATACTGACTCAAATAGAGAGTCTTTACCTTTACTGAAGTTTCATGTTGAAAGGAACTATCTTAGATCGTGAAAAGAAGGGAAGGCTATTATGGAAAACAATCCTTCAATTGAAGATGTTACGCAGGCAATAGTGAATGTGATGCATCCAGCTATAGATCGAAGTTTAATGGATTTAGGCATGATCCGAGATATTGTTTTGACAGGTACCACTGCCTCTTTAAGCCTGGTAATTCCATTTCCAGGCATCCCTATCTTATCTTTCTTAGAAAAACGCCTGAAAGAATCAGTAAAACCGTTGGGAGTAGATCTTACTATAAAAATAGAGAACATGAATCAAGAAGAGATCCAGAAGTTTCTGGCCATGGAGAAAGAGGTCTGGAAGGGATTATAAATATATAAATGTTTCACGTGAAACAATCGGTCATGCCTATTGAAAGTTTTCATTTGTCCATCGACACAAGAAACGAGCGGTGAGCACAACTACAGCAGACAATAATGAGGTTGTTTATTTCTACTGTATTCTGACAGCTGAATTTCTGTAAAAATAGTATTGTACCCATGGGATCAATAATATCCATAGTAAACCAAAAAGGAGGGGTTGGGAAAACTATCACAGCTGTAAATCTATCTTCATCTATTGCTGCTGCTGAAAAAAGATGCCTTTTAGTAGATTGTGATCCTCAGGGAAATGCAACTACCTGTTTGGGAGTCAATCCCTCAAGCGTTGAGCCAAGCCTTTACGACCTAATATTGGGGGGATGTATGGATGACAAATTCATTCTTGATACAGAAATCCCCATGCTTAATCTTATCGGAGCCAATCCTGATTTATTTGGAGCAGAAGTAGAGATGTTTTCTAAAAATAATAAGGAGTATCTTTTACACAATGTCTTGTCTCAATTTAAAGATAAATACGATTACATATTTATTGACTGCCCCCCTTCTCTTGGGTTTCTGACACTTAATGCCCTTACTGCGGCTGATTTTTTTCTTGTACCACTTCAATGTGAATATCTGGCTATGGAAGGACTCACCCAGTTGCTTAATACAGTACGATTGGTCAAAAAAGGGCTTAATCCATCACTTATAATGATGGGTATTTTGTTAACAATGTTTGATAAACGCAACAATCTATCGCATCAGGTAGCGGATGAGGTTCGGCGCCATTTTGGAAGTTCTGTGTTTCACGCAGTTATCCCACGTAATGTGAGTCTAAGCGAGGCATCAAGCCATGGGAAACCAATTATTCTTTATGATATACGATCAAGGGGGGCCCAAAGTTATTTAGAGCTTGCAAAGGAAATAATCTTAAAAGGAGGAGATAAAGGTGGCCAAACGTAAGGCTCTCGGAAGAGGACTTTCAGCCTTATTTCCAGACACAGTTATGTCAGAAACTGATAAGGGTTTTTTCTATTGCCCTATTGAGTCCATTTCTCCTAACCCACATCAACCGAGACAAAATTTTAGCGACCCTGAACTAATAGAATTAGCAGATTCTATAAAAGAGAAGGGCGTTATCCAACCCATATTGGTCAGCAAGACAAAGGATGGGTTTCAACTCATTGCAGGAGAGAGACGTTGGCGTGCAGCTCAAAAGGCAGGTCTTGATAAGATACCTGTATGGATAAGGGATGTATCTCCTGCAGAGACATTGGAATTAGCGCTGATTGAAAATATCCAGCGAAAAGATCTTAACCCTATCGAGGAATCATCTGCGTACCATGAGTTGATGCAAAAGTTTCATCTAACACAAGAAGCGCTTTCAAAAAGGGTTGGAAAAAATCGTTCCACCATTGCCAATTTCTTAAGATTGTTGAAGCTTCCTGCTATTATTCAACAGGATCTTATAGATGGTCAATTGACTACGGGTCATGCAAGGGTTCTTGTTGCTATTGAATCTCTTTCAGCCCAAAAGGGGGTCAGAGATCTTATCATAAAGAAATCTCTCTCTGTTCGCCAGACAGAGGACTTAGTTAAAAAGATTTTGACACTAAAAAAGCCAAAAAGCCCAAAAACCGAAACAGACCACTATATAGAGTCTTTATCCAAAGATCTTCAAAAGTCATTAGGCACCAAAGTGGTTATAAGACGTAAGGGTAAAAAAGGTAAAATTATAATCGAGTTTTATTCTGATGAGGATTTGGGCCGTTTGATTGATCAATTATTGTAGTGTTGATTTCTGCCACCTTCTTTCATTTCCCCGGACTAATCTTCGAATATTTTCTCTATGCTTGAATGTAACTAAGAAGGATATTATCAACGAAAGGATGATGATCACATTGGGATGACCCATGAAATATAAACAAAGAGGCATAGTAAGGGATGCCACTATTGATCCTAAGGAGAGATATCTCCATATCCAGACCAATATAAAAAATATCATACCACACAGTAAGCACGAAATTGGGGAAATAGCTAAAAAAACTCCAAGATATGTAGCTACTCCTTTCCCCCCTTTGAAACGATTATAAATTGAGAATTGGTGCCCTAACAAGGCTGCGAGACCGATCATTCCTTTCAAGGCCTCGTTTATTTCTGCTGATGATCCTAAAAGATAATGGGCACATATAACAGGAATGAAACCCTTCAAAGTATCTGCCAAAAAGGTAATAATTCCCCATTTGAGGCCAACCTCACGAGCAACGTTAACGGCTCCGATATTTCCGCTCCCCGCTTTGGTTATATCTAATTTAGCCACCTTTTGACTGATCAACAGACCAAAAGGAATTGAACCTAAGAGATATGCAGCTGTTAATAACGCTATGAAAAGCACCCACATCTCCATTAATTCCAAAAAGGAAAGAAAAAGTGTAACATTATAGGTCTTTGAAAAAATTGATACTATTTAAAGGGATTGATACCTTTTCTTTTGTTCAACGTCTCACGGACTGGTCTTTTCAATGATTTATCTACGTGGGATTTTTGCCCCTCTTCCCGCTTCCGGCGGGATTTTCCCCATAGATAAGTCACGAAAAGACAGCGTCCTCCGACTCGGCCGAGCCTTTCGGCCTCGAGCCTGTCGAGAGCCCCTCGGCCGTGAGACATGTCGGCGAGCTCATGTCGAGTCGCTCGGAGCCGAACGGCCTCTAGGTCGAACGACTCTAGGCCGAGAGGCTCGTCGCGGGCCGACAGTCACGTAAGAAAAGGCATCATTCCCTATTTGTTCACAGCCATCTTTGTAAATTTACATTATTATGAAAAAGTGTTTTTAAATTGAAATTGCCTGGTATATAGTTATAAAAATTGCCAAACCCGCTGATAGTATTATTACAATAAACAGGTTTATTAAATGTTTCAATCCAAATCTTTAACTAAAGGGGGTCTTCTTTGAGTGTATTAATGGTTATGGACGGACAAGGTGGTGGAATAGGAAGGGTTATAATAAAAAAATTACGGGATGCCTTTGCTGAAGAGGTAGAAATACTTGCCTTGGGGACAAATTCTGTTGCTACCTCCCAAATGATGAAAGCCGGTGCTAATCGAGGAGCGACTGGAGAAAATGCAATCATAACAATGGCACCCAAGGTTGATATCATAATTGGTCCATTAGCTATAATCATGGCTAATTCTATGCTGGGTGAAGTAACATCAGGGATGTCCCAGGCCATCTCCTCGAGTAATGCTTTTAAAATATTAATCCCATTGACCCAGGAGAGTGCTAAGATAGTAGGTGTATCTGATGAACCTCTTCCCCATCTTATCGATCAAGTCATTGAAATTATTAAAGGAGGAGAAATAAATGTGTGAGGCATCAGCGTATGTTATTCAGGATGGAAAAGAGGTGCTTATTTTAGAAAATGTAGATGAGTTACATAAAGAAGGCGACACAATTAAGATGACAAACCTTTTCGGAGATCAAAAGGTTCTTGAAGCTCAGATAAAAATGATTTCCTTTGTTGATAATAAAATAATCTTAGAAAAAGCCAAAGAATAGATAGCGTCCGCTTATAGCATCTGGCTCCAAAGCTGCCTCTCGGCCATGAGCTCGAGGCCGAATGGCACTTCAGAGTTATTCATGAAAGAAACGTTACGTAGAGCATTTAGTTTCTTACTGGTTTTCAATGCTCTGTTGCGTGTCAATCATTGATTATCTTTGAGTCATCGATTTTTCAAATTCTTTACTATCTAACCATTCAACTGATTGACCACTAAACTTATAGCCATTGCTATCAATCTTTTTGGGAAGTGAGAGGTAAAAACTTCCCTCTTGTGTTTTTCCTCTTTTAACACATCCCTCTCCATATATCCTACATTTGATAGATAATTCCTCCATAGCTTGGCTTGTTTGATCTTGAGAAAGTATTCTACTTTCGATCAGTTTAGCTATAGCCTTAATCCTAAAGCTGTCCATACCTGAGAATTTCCGGGAGAGCTGATCTTCATGTCCTCCTTCTTTAACAACCAGCCCCTTGTCAATTAAGTAAATAGGGTACCGGCACGATATCCTCAACCACAGATCAAAGTCTTCAGCTGCTGGAAGGGTTTCATCAAAAAGACCAACATCTTCAAAAAGAGACCTCTTTATAATCACGCTTGATGGGCTAACCAGGCATAGCTTTAACGATTGCGCAAATATATTTCCTGATGGTTTTTTATGTCTTTTCTTTGGATTTACTCGTCTACCGTTTTTTATCCATATTTCTTCTGTCTGGCAGGCCACAGTATGAGGATTTTGATCAACAAATTCTATCTGAACAGATAACTTTTCCTTAAGCCAGTAATCATCAGAGTCTAAAAATGCAATCCAAGGTGCTACCGAACTCTTTATTCCTCTATTTCTGGCTGCTGATACTCCCATGTTGTCCGACTGTTGTATATATTGTATCGCAGACATATATTTGGACAGAGCTTCATAGGTGTTATCAGTTGATCCATCATCAACGACTAATATCTCGAAATCCTTAAAGCCTTGGTTAAGGACAGATGACACTGCCCTCACCACCTTCTCAGACCTGTTAAATGTTGGAATTATTACACTAACCGTGGGCATTTTCTAAAGCAATTCCCATATGAATGCAAACACTCCTGCCAAAAGGAGATTGACTTCAGCAATAGATTGCAGAAGATGTCCATCCCTCATCCATCCCTTATAATATGCCTCGAGATAAAAAAACGAGATCATGAAACACACAATAAAGAAATAGCCCAGATTTGAAACCATCCCTATAGCCGTTGATAACAGTATAAATATACCAAAAAGGCTGTTTAATAATAGCAAAAGCTTTAGAGCCCTTTCTTCTCCAAGGGCAACTGGAAGGGTCTCCTTGCCAACTATTAAATCACCTTGGATATTGAGGATGTCAAAGAGGCCAGACCGTATATAACACATAGATGAGACAAAAAAGAAAGAGACCAAAACACCAGGCCAAAAAGGCTTAGGCCATCCAATAATGGGAAGTAACGAGCTGATTGTACCCCACGCCAATGCCTCTGCTATGCTTTTTGACCCAGGAAGGTCCTTTATTTTTCCATAACGACCGAGATATCCAAATCTCCATGGTATTATTGGAATGCTATAGGCTAAGCCGAGGATAGCCAGAGCAAGAAAAAGCAAAAACTGGGCTATTCCCAAAGCAAGTGAGAGGATTAAACCTGCACATATTCCTATCAGAGAGATAGTAATAAGAAAATTTTTGTGCTGTGTATAGAAACGGGCTGTGCCAGGATCGTTATAAGTACTGGCCTCTTTATCAAGAAAGCGATTAAGGACATGCATGCTAAAAACATACAACAGGGCAAGAAATGGATGGATAAAATCAGCATTTCCTCTTGATAGAATAAGCCCGGCATAGGTAAGAAAAAACGCCCCTATTGCCTCAGGAAGAGTTATCTTCACTAAAAATTGAAAAACCTTTTTAAATATACTTCTAAGTGGATGTTGCCTGATTTTGCCCATTGTTTTCAATCTATCAGTCACACTTTTAATCATCCAATTTGGTGTTGAGGCACCAGCTGTAACTCCAGCTGCTTCTGTTGATGAAAACCAGGAGTTCTGCAGCTCCTTCTCAGTCTCAATATGAAACGCGGGCTTACCTGTTGACTGTGATAGCTGATAGAGCCGTTTAGTATTACCACTATTATATCCACCGACTATCACCATGCTATCTACCTCAGAGGCCAATGATCTGACTTCTCTCTGCCTTTTATATGTTTCATCGCAGATAGTATCGAATATTATAGCGCCTGGATAATGATCCTTAGTAGCATCTATTATTTTTCTGTAGGCATCTACATCTTGTGTTGTTTGAGATACAAGAATTATCTTTTTCTTATCCGGAAGTTTTTCGACCTCTTCAACGGAACGTATAACGATACCCTGGCCTTTGCTATACCCCATCAAACCAATAACCTCCGGATGTTTGGCATCTCCAAAAATGACGGGAGTATAGCCCTTATTGCTATATTTTCTTATTATTGCGTGTACCTTTGCCACCCGCGGACATGTTGCGTCAATTAACGTGAGATTTGAAGACCGTATCTTTTTCCTTTCAGCCGGTGTAATACCATGAGCCCTGATAATTATCCTTCCTTTGTCATGCGTATTAATATCTTCTTTGACATCCACCCCTTTAGATCGAAGGAGATCTAAGGCCTGCTGATTATGGATTATAGGTCCATATGTGAAAAGCTTTCCGTCACCTTTGTTTGCCTCGGATAGGGCAATTTCCATTGCCCTTCTCACTCCCATGCAAAATCCAGCAGTTTTTGCTAATTTAACCTTCACCAGCCATCTCCTCCCTGATGTATCCAAAGTATTTGTCTACAATAGAGATCAATTTTTCTCTTCCATCTATCTCTGGAATAAGCCCCCGTAATAATCTTCTATTTGGAAGGCTTTTTGCGTAGAAAAGCAGTAAGCCTTTTATAATGCATGTTGCCCTATTTTCTCTAAAATATTCTATAAGGAGCGAATAATGATCCATGATTAACTGATATCTTTCATCAAGGTTCGGGATTTCAAAACTTCCCTTATTTTCCATATCTAAGATCTGCTTGAAAATCCATGGATTAGTTAACGCTGCCCTACCAATCATAACACCATCACAGTTCGTTTCAGAGCGCATCTTTAAGGCTAAAGAAGGTCTTGTTATATCACCATTACCTATCACAGGGATTTTCACTGCCTTCTTTATCTTAGCAACTAAGGCCCAGTCTGCATTTCCAGAAAATCCTTGACTGGCAAAACGTGGATGAATGGTAATCCCATCAGCTCCACTGTCTTCAATTATACTCGCAATCTCAAGGGCATTCGCTTCTTCTGGTGACCAGCCAGCCCTAATTTTTACCGTCAATGGAAGGGGGCTACTTTTTCGCACAGCAGCGAGAATCTTTGCCACCCTTTTTGGATCCCGCATCAGAGCTGCTCCTGATCCTGTCTTAATAACTTTTTTTACTGGACACCCCATATTAATATCAACAATATCCAGCCCTTTTTCACCTACCATTTGCGCCGATAGGGCCATTGTATCCGGCTCGGATCCAAATAACTGTGCAGCAACGGGTCTTTCATCAGGATGACTTTCAAGATAGGCATGGGTTTTTGCCTGCCCCCTGGAAAGACCAACAGCGCTGATCATCTCTGTAATAACAAGACCTGCTCCCATTTTTTTAATAATAAGGCGAAATGGGAGGTTTGTTTTTCCTGACATGGGGGCCATTATGAGCCAGTTTTTTATAGGTAATGTGCCAATAGTTAACATAATTTTATTTTAAATGAATCTATCTTCCATTACAATCTAATAAAAGATCTTTCTTCTTCCTTTTGACTTCAAAAAAGCTTTAAAATATCTCTAACTAAAAAATCCTAATACTGGAGGAAATAGATGGAAAAAGATTTAAAGGATAGAATAAAGATTGTTGAAGGGGATATTACAAAGATGGAGGTAGACGCCATTGTAAATGCTGCTAACACATCGCTTTTAGGTGGTGGAGGTGTTGATGGGGCGATACACAGGGCAGCTGGCCCGGAACTCCTTGCTGAAACGAGAACGATAGGTGGGTGCCCAACTGGTGAGGCCCGCGTAACAAAGGGGTATCGGTTGCCTGCCAGATGGGTTATCCATACAGTCGGTCCAATCTGGTCCGGTGGGTATGGAGATGAGGATGAGTTGCTGGCCAACTGCTATATACATTCCTATAAAGCAGCAGTAAAGTTAGGTGCAGTAACGCTTGCTTTTCCATCCATAAGTACCGGTGCCTACCGATTTCCCCTGAAAAGAGCAGTAAATATTGCCTTAAGAGAAACTAAATTTTTCCTTCAACACAACCAATCCATTAAAAAAGTTATCTTTGTTTGTTTTGGTGATGACGTGTATAAAAAATATCTGGAAGTGTTTGAAGAGATCTTTGATTAAGGAGCTTTAACGGTTATTGTGTGCTACATAATCAAAGAATCTGAAAGGATTATTTTATGTGAGTAATATGTTAATTGTATATCATTCTCAAACAGGCAAGACTAAAAAAATGGCAAAGGCAGTTGTTAGAGAGGCAAACTACAGATAATGTGAAATCATTTAAACCTTATAAATAGAGGTTTTGAAAATGAGAGCAGATAATATGGACCATGATTACACTGAAAAGATAAAAGATACTATCATCAGATTAGGTGCAAATCTTGTTGGTGTGGCAGACACCGAGCCTTTAAAAAGGCTTAGGTTAGACCCTCCAAATCTATTAGATTCCTTTCCAAGGGCAATTTCTATTGCTCTAAGGCTTCCAAGTGCTGCATTCGAACAGATAATCGATCAGCCCACGCCTCTGTACTTTTCTATTTACCAGACTGCCAACAGGATTCTTGACGAAATTGCCTTTCACACTACTAATATCATTCAAAGGGATGGGTTTAAAAGTCTATCTATTCCTGCATCTCAGGTTTTGGATAAAGAAAATTGGCATGGTGCCATTACACACAAAGCTGTGGGTCGGATGGCCGGGTTAGGATGGCAAGGAAAAAGCCTTCTCCTGGTGAATCCAGATTATGGTCCTCGTATCAGACTCGCCACCGTCCTTACTGATGCCCCTCTCAATGTAGATAGCCCTTTAAAAAATCTCTGTGGAGAATGTAACCTATGCAGGGATACCTGTCCAGCAGGAGCAATTAAGGGTGTTGGCACAAAAGATAATTACAAAAACAGGGATGAGGCGCTTTACTTTTCACGTTGTGTAGAGAAGCTTGTTGGTGAATTTTCAACTCTTCCCAATGTGGGTGCCCCGATTTGCGGGATCTGCATCAAAGTCTGCCCCTTTGGACGTTAAGGCCTTTATTTTATTGCTATAATACATCTTTTATATTAAAGACACTCAACAATAACCCACTTTTAGTCTAAAAAATAGTGACCAAGAAATATAATAACATTTTAGATACGATTGGAAATACACCTATCATTCCAATAAGGCATCTTAACAAAAAAGATAAAGTTAAGATTTTTGCCAAACTTGAGTCTTTTAATCCCGGGGGATCGATTAAAGATAGAATAGCCCTGTCCATGATAGAAGAGGCAGAGAGAAATGGTCAATTAACCAAGGATAAAATAATTGTAGAGGCAACAAGTGGTAATACAGGAATAGGCCTCGCGCTTGTTGCTGCTATTAAGGGTTACCGCCTTGTGCTCACCATGTCCGATTCAGTTAGCGAGGAAAGAAGAAAGATACTGAAGGCATTGGGTGCAGATCTTCGGTATACATCATCCCGTTTAGGCACCGATGGCGCTATTGAAGAGGCATATAATCTGGTTAGAGAAAGCTCCGATAAATACTGGCTGGCAGATCAATTCAACAATGAAAGTAACTGGATGGCCCATTATAACGGAACTGCTGTTGAAATTTGGGAACAGACTGATGAAAAAGTGACCATGGTGGTAGCCGCTATGGGCACTACAGGTACGGTAATGGGTCTTTCAAAGAGATTAAAGGAGTACAACCCAGAAATCAAGATAGTGGGAGTCGAGCCCTATCTGGGCCATAATATCCAGGGAATGAAAAATATGAAGGAATCATATCGCCCAGAGATATTTGATAAAAATCTTCTGGATCGCATTATCCATATTGAAGATGAAGAGGCCTTCCAGATGACAAGGAGGCTTGCCAAAGAAGAAGGCATCTTTGTGGGGATGAGTTCAGGGGCAGCCATGGCCGCTACTCTTAAGGTAGCACAAGAGATAAAAGAGGGCGTCCTTGTCGTTATCTTTCCAGATGGCGGTGAACGATACCTGAGCACCAATCTATTTATGGACAAAAAAAAGACTGACATCAAATTCTATAATACATTGAGCAGGCAAAAAGATGTTTTCATCCCCATAAAAGAAAATGAGGTCTCTATCTATTCCTGCGGACCCACAGTATCAAAATTAATAGATCTTGCTAATTGCAGGCGATATGTCGTCGCTGACCTCCTGAGACGTTATCTTGAGTTTAAGGGCTTTGCTGTAACACATATAATAAACATTACTGATTTGGATGATAGAACTATTCAGGGAGCAGAGGCTGCGGGTGAAGAAGCAACCACGTTCACGCAGAGATATTATCAGGAATTCCTTAAAGATATGGACAGCCTCAATATCAAACGGGCAACCAATTACCCATTGGCCAGCGGACATGTGGAAGACATGATCAATATTACTCAAAAACTCTTAGAAAAAGGGTATGCCTATGAAAGATTACGCTCTGTCTACTTCGACATCTCCCGTTTTAAGGACTATGGTAAACTGTCAAGGGTAGATTTAAACAAAATCAGGATCGGCAAAACAGTTGACCTTGACAATTACGAAAAAGACAACCCAAGAGACTTTACCTTGCTTAAGAGATCAACATTGAATGAACTTAAAAGGGGGATATTCTTTTCTACCAAGTGGGGAAATGTACGACCCAGCTGGCACATAGAATGTGCTGCTATGGCTATGAAATATCTTGGCGGAACCTTTGATATTCATACTGGTAGCACCGACATGATCTTTCCACATCACGAAAACAATATCGCTATCTTAGAATCCCTTATTGGTAAAAAAGTAGTTAACCACTGGATCCATAATGAATTGGTGAAAGAAAAAACTATCACCCTCAGAGATGCACTCAATAAAGGCTATACCGGAAGGGAAATCAGATACTGGCTTATTACAATGCATTACAGAAAAGCTATTGATTTTTCATGGTCAAAGCTGGCTATAGCAAAAAATACCGTCTCCCGTTTAGATAGATTCGTCCATAAACTCCGCTCCTGCCAAAAAGGCCCACATAATAGCGAAATTGATCAATTGATCTATGATCTTAGGCATACGTTTACAGAGGAAATGGATGATGATCTGAATATTGCACCTGCCCTGGCTGCGCTTTTTGAATTTATGCATCATATCAATCGTATAATGGATTCCAAAGGCTTAGATCAATCTGATCGAGATAAGATTGAAGCTATTCTATCCAAGATCAACTCAGTGCTCATGGTCATGGATCTGGCAGAGGCAGAACCCTCTCAACAGATAGAAGAATTAATGAAAGAACGGACTGATGCTCGGCAAAAAAAGGATTGGGCAAAGGCTGATACCATAAGGAATGAACTAAAGAAATTGGGAGTTAAGATTATTGACACAAAAGATGGGACAAGGTGGAGAAAGATTACATGAATACCACAGATGAGAAAATGATAGCTTGTGGCGGAGAGAGAGGGATTCGAACCCTCGGTAGAGCTTTCGCCCCACACTCACTTAGCAGGCGAGCGCCTTCAGCCGACTCGGCCATCTCTCCGCAATCGCATCAAATTTCCTGGCGGAGGGAGTAGGATTCGAACCCACGGTCCACCTTAAGCAGACAACGGTTTTCAAGACCGCCTCCTTAAACCACTCGGACATCCCTCCATTGAATATGTGTATAGCACACTATAAAAAACCCGTCAAAATTTTTCCTGTCATTTCAATTACACTGATAAGTAAGGCCATGTTGCTTTAGATGGATCAAAAATTCTGTTTGACTTCTAATATTGATTAATATTTACTAAAAATAACTAATAATAATGATAAAAAATAAAGTCAATATTCATAACATGGAAGAACTCCTTACCCTCAAAGAGCTTTCAAGGTATCTAAAAATAAGCAAACCTACCTTATATAAAATGGTCGAGAAAGGCAAAATCCCAGCCCTGAAGATAGCCAATCAATGGCGCTTCAAAAAAGAGGATATAAGCACGTGGATTGAAAAACAAAGGAGAAATTAAACAATGGGCTCCAAAATGAATTCGCCTCATCAAAAATGGAGACACCCCGGGGGTAAACTCAGGGAGCTTGGGCCAGAAAGCCTCACAGATACTGAGCTTCTCGCCATCTTGATTTCTTCCGGCATTAAAGGCAAGCCTGCTGAAGAAATTGCTGAAGAAATTCTTGCAAACTTTGGCTCATTTAAAGGAATGGCAAATCAACCTCTACAAAAATTTCTTGAGATAAAAGGACTGGGAGATGTAAAAATCATAAGAATTGCTGCTGCCTTTGAGATTGCACGGAGAATGGCAAACCAAGGATCTTAGTATGTACAAAATTTATCTCTTATCTATCAGAAAAATATAATTACACAAAAGTAGCTTTATGTAAGGAAACAAAGCCGATGTGGGAAAAATTGGATATGGATTATCAAAAAATCCAATGTAATTGTATATGGTAGGCATAACTGAAGATGTTTGAACCTAAATTTAAATACACAAATAATATAGTCCGGTTACTCACTAAAATATCTGCTGCAAGAGAAGTAATTCTCAATTCACCTTTGATTCCCAGATGGGAAGTTACTTTAAGGCGGGAAGCAATAATTCACAGTGCCCATTCATCCACGAGCATTGAGGGAAACAGGCTGTCCTTGGAACAGGTAAGCGACTTAGCGCAAGGAAGAGAAGTAATGGTGACCAGAAAGGATAAACAGGAGGTATTGAATTACCTAAACATCCTGGAAAATATCGGGGAATTGATAAAAGGTGGTTCTCTATGTGAGCAAGATGTTTTAAATATCCACCGTATAGTGACAAAAGATACTTTAGATAATCCAGATGATTGTGGGTTTTATCGTAATCGCTATGTTGTAGTTGCAAGTAGACTTACTGGAGAGGTCTTTTTCAGACCACCAAAAAATGAGGATGTGCCAGGATTAATAAAAGATCTAATTGAATGGATAAACTTAGAGGAAGCAAAAGAACTTAATCCCATTATTGAAGCTGGAGTTTTTCACTACGAATTTGTCAGAATTCACCCCTTTGTTGACGGCAATGGGAGAACAGCGAGGGTCTTGGCAGCTCTGACTCTTTACCAGCGAGGCTTTGACACCAAACAGTTCTTTTGCCTTGATGATTACTATGATTCTGATAGACAGGCATATTACAAAGCATTGCAAAGTGTTGATCAAGAGACATTGGATTTAACCAACTGGTTGGAATATTTTGTTGAAGGGGTGAGTATAAGTATCGAGGCAGTTAAAGAGAGAGTAGCTCGATTGAGCAGTGAAAGATTGAGAAAGGCAGAAAGAGGACAGATTGTTCTAACTGAAAGACAAATGAGTATTGTGGAATTTTTAAACCAGAATGGTAAGATAACAGCAGGCGATATTGCTAAGATGTTTAAGATCAGCAGACAGGCTGCTTTGAAAGAGATAGGAAAACTGGTAAAGTTAGAAGTTGTTGCCCTAAAAGGAAAAAAGAGAGGGGCACACTATATCTTATCATAGAAGCAGTTGTCATTTTGGTTGTCATTTTGGTTGTCATTTTGGTTTGGCTGGGATAAACAAACTTATCGAATTTAAAGTCATCAAGGCAGAAGGCAAAGGAAGGAGTTTACATAGATTTCGGGGCGAAATTTGCCAACTATGACCTTACCCAGCTAGAAAAATTAGGTTTTATAGAAAAAACAGGAATAGAAAGGGCTATAAAAACCAGAAAAAAACCAATATAAGATTGCACGCAAATTGTACGCAAAATAATAAATTTAATTAGTAGATAAAGTGGGCTGAAGTAATAGCAAGCTGAGATTATACTGGTTTTTGCACCTTTCATGTGCCTTCTATCTTTTCCCTCATCAAAGCAATTGTTTCAGCATAGTCCTTGCTCCCAAATACGGCATTGCCTGCCACAAATACATTGGCGCCAGCCCGGGCTACCTGAGCTATATTTTCAATATTGATCCCCCCATCCACCTCTATATCTATCTCCATGCCCTTTTGATCTATCATTCTCTTGAGCTCCTCTATTTTTGGCAAAACCTCCGGAATAAAACTCTGGCCACCAAAACCAGGATTAACAGTCATCAAAACTACCATATCCAGATTATGAAGCACATGTTGAATGCTACTCAATGGTGTGGCCGGATTAAGGGCAGCTCCCGCTTTAATCCCCGCATCTCTTATAACTTCTAAAAGCCTATGCATGTGAGTGACCGTCTCTACATGAACGGCGATTAAATCGCTTCCTGCTGTAACAAAATCATCAATGTATCGCTCAGGATTTTCTATCATCAGGTGAACATCTAATGGGAGATCGGTTACCTCCCTCGCTGCCTTTACAATCATAGGGCCGACTGTGATGTTTGGCACAAAGTGACCATCCATAACATCTATATGTATGTAATCTGCTCCTGCCTTTTCTACTGCTTCTATCTCTTCACCGAGTTTGGTAAAATCAGCAGAAAGTATTGATGGTGCTATTTTTCTCATATGAAACCTATTTTCCTAAAATGCTTCCCACGCTTAATGTGCTTCCCCTTTGAAATTCCTTAACAGGCAGCCTTTTTTTCCCAGAGGCCTGAATCTCTTCAACGATTATAGATCCCTGTCCTGTTTCTATCTCAAGTCCTCTTTCAGTCAAGCCTTTTATTTTTCCTGGCGCTGAAAATGTTTCCCCCTTATTAGCAAGGAAACAACCAAACAGTTTTAGCATCTTTTCATTATAATATGTAAAGGCCCCGGGCCAGGGATCCAAACCCCTAATCAATCCACACAACCGCTCAGCCGGCCAGGACCAGTTTATCAGTCCTTGCTCCTTTGTTAACTTTGGTGCATAGGTAGCAAGAGAATTATCCTGTTTTCTCTCTGTAATCAAACCATTAGCTAACCCCTCCAAGGTTCTAATAAGTAATCCAGGTGCCAGAGAAGAAAGACTATCATGTAGCATACCTGCTGTCTCTCCTTCTAAAATATCTACCTCTTGCTGCATAAGGATCGGGCCAGTATCAAGGCCTTCATCCATAAACATGGTTGTCAGTCCTGTCTTCTTTTCATTATTAATAACAGCCCACTGAATCGGGGCAGAACCCCTGTATTGTGGTAAAAGAGAGGCATGGATATTTATCCCTCCCCATTTGGCTGAGTTCAGCACTGTACCTGGAATTATTTGCCCAAAGGCAACAACAATAAGAAGATCGGGCTTGAGGGCAAGAATGAGATTTAAAAAGCTATCATCTAATCTTTTAGGCTGAAGGATAGTAAGGTTATTCTCTTCGGCAAGAATCTTTACCGGTGAAGGTGTCAATCTCTGGCCTCTCCCCTTTGGTTTGTCTGGCTGGGTAACTACAGAGAGGATCTTGTATTCTTCGTGAATAAGGGTTCTTATTGTAGGGACAGCGAACTGGGGTGTTCCCATAAAAATTATTCGTGGCCTTGACGGAAATGAATCAGAGGAGATTTGATTTTCCATTATCTAGCCTTTTCATCAATTTCTCTACTTTTCTTTTATATAGATTCCTCTTCAGATGACTGACGTGATCGATTATCAGAGTGCCATCAAGGTGGTCAATTTCATGCTGGATACAAATGGCGGTCAGATCTTCTGCCTCAATATCAATGGGTTTACCATTCCTATCAACACCATTCACCTTAAGGTATTTTTTCCGGGTGATCTTGTCTTGAAAATCAGGCACACTGAGGCATCCCTCTTCAAATACTACCTTGTCTTCTGCTAAGATAATTGTTGGATTAATTAAAACGGTTAGATCTTTTCCTTTCTCTTTATAGTGTAAATCAAAGATAATAACCCTTTTTCCTATTCCAACCTGGTTTGCAGCCAGGCCTATGCCTGATGCCTGATACATTAATTTGCTCATAGTATCGATGAGATTCTGAATATTCCCATCAATATTTTCTACTAACTCCGCCTTTTTCTTTAAAACGGGATCAGGATAGGTTGCTATCTCCATTGTTTATTACCTTAAATAATCTATTCTCTTATCAAAACAATTTAATCCCTTCCTCTTTAAAAATCAAGTTACTATAGCGTCAATTGAAAATTGACTATTGCAAATTGATCAATCGAAAATCTTCAATCTTCAATTAAGATCCTTATGTCTTGACAACGATCTATCCTGAAATTATTCTGATATTTAGATTAAAGCAGATCAAAATGGATATAAAGTGTAAGAAAACGAATATAGGGATTGCGAATAAAAAGATATTTCAGGAAAAATGAAACCCGAAGATAGCCAATTATTAAAAAAAGGTGCCAGTGAGTTTGGGGTTATGCTTTCAGAAAAACAGCTCTCCCTCTTTGCTCTTTTCCTAGAAGGTTTATGGTCATGGAACAGGCGAATGAATCTTACGGGCATATCAGAAAAAAGGGAGATGATTATAAAACTTCTTCTTGATCCTCTGGTTGCACTCCCACACCTTTCATCAAGTGGTACAGTGCTTGACATAGGTTCAGGAGCAGGGATTCCAGGTTTACCGCTCAAGATAGGGCGACCAGAATATGAGGTACACCTTCTTGAATCAAAGGCTAAAAAGATAAGCTTCTTAAGGGATATGATCAGGAAATTAGGCCTCAAAGGGATTGAAGCGTGTAAAGGTCGAGCAGAACAAAGGGATGATCTGCCAACACTATTTCATTTCTATGATATTGTGACAGTACGAGCTCTGGCACCTCTAAAAAAAACGATCAACATCTGTTATTCTTATCTTGAACCAGGTGGCCTCCTGGTTACCTTCAAAGGTTTACGCGTTGACCGAGAGATTGAAGAAAGTAAACAATTAATGAAAGAATTAGATTTCAAAATCAGTAAAAAAGTTCTCTATGGCCTCCCAGAAACACAGGGTAATAGGTGCCTTCTTATCCTGCAAAAGGGGAAAGCTTAGTGCTTCGATTCGCAAATACTATAACGTATTCTAATGAGTATAATCTTTGCGATTGTCTTCGACCCAGAGCGACTCGACATGAGCTCGTCGACATGTCTCAGACCGAAGGGCTCACTCGCCTCGGCTGAGCCTTTCGGCCTCGAGTCGTTCGACCTGGAGGCTCTCGACAGGCCCAAGGCCGAGAGGCTCGTCGCAGGCAGCACTTAGTCCCGCCCTCGGCCATGAGCCTTTCGGCAGTGAGCTCAAGGCCCAACTGCTCGGGCCGAATGGAGTAAATAAATACGTCATCGAATTTATGAATCGAGGGACTTAGTTCGCTTCGCTCATCCCGCTATGCGGGAAAATGATCTATTCCGTTTTTAGTACCAAATATTCCAACATTCCCTGGCCCAGGCCTGATTTACAATGCTTGATTTCTACAGCTTCCGTTTTGAGAATATTACAGAGACAACAGCATGTTTCAGGCAAGTCGCGCCCCTGGCCCAGACTTGGCATGCAATGCTTAGGCCGTATTGCCAGGACTTATAAATAATATAAAAATTGCAATATTTTCCAAGGAAGTCGCGCCAGGGCGGGCAGGGCGGGCCATCATTCCATATTGGTAGTATAAACTGATTGTCACTAAAAGTTCACTTATTTCAATAAGTTATAGAAATTCCAGGACATTTAAATTAGAGGAGATACTATTATGGCAGTTGTTACCAAAGAAGTTGAAATCGAGACAAAAGGATTTAATGATATTCATGATATCACATCGATGGTGAATGACTTTGTAAAAAAACTACCTTTCTCCGAAGGCTCTGTTATCATATTTGTCCCTGGTTCTACCGGTGGGGTGACAACTATTGAATTTGAATCAGGGGTTATTGATGATTTGAAAGATGCCTTTGAAAGACTCATTCCTCAAACAATAGAATACAGGCATAATCTAAGGTGG
>DATKWM010000055.1:0-5161 GCA_035529575.1 Desulfatiglandales bacterium | reverse complement strand
ATTTGCTCTGCCTTCTGATGAAGAAGAAAGGGAGAGTATTAAACAGGAGTTTTTTAACAGAAAGCATATGGGGATATGAATATTTTGGCACTACCAGGACAGTAGATTCCCATATTAAGTGCCTTCGACAAAAGCTAGGTTCTGAAGGCAAAAAGATAGAAACTATAAAGGGTGTAGGATATAAATTTGTTGAGGAAAGTATAATGTAAAAAAAGAAAGAACTATCACAATGAGAGAATAAGTGTATGAGAAAAAATATTGACAGCAAGTCTGATAGAAGGAAATCTCCTCGCGTCTTAGTTAGTATACCGGTTAAAATAAAAGTTAAGAATCCGATTTCCGGCATTACATCAACCATTTTGGCTGAAACAAGAGAAATTGGAGAAGGAGGCTTTTCTTTATTTTCAAAGGAGCCCTTAGCCCTTTCTTCAATCATTACTGTTTCTCTAGACTTATCGCCGAATTATGATATGATTCAAACGCAAATGAAGGTAGTGTGGCGTAATTCTTATGCTAATAAGACTCCCAATAAGTTTTGCTACGGAGTGCGTTTTGTGAATTTCCCAAGCAATTCCCGCTACACGCTAAATCGGTATATAAACGATGCCATAATTTCAAAAATAGCTTTTCCCGATCGCAGAAGATATAAAAGAAAATCCCTTATAGAATCTTCAATTACTGTTAAACAGGAGGTAAAGAGAGTCTATAATTTGCTTAAAGAAATGGAGCGATTTCCTTGGTTTATCGCCGGAGTGGAGAGTGTTAGGGCGAGAGAACTTTCGGAAAATAAGAAGATAACCGAGTGGAAAATAGATATAATGGGAACCCCTATGAGTTGGAAGGAAGAAGACATTTTCGATAACAAAAATATGGGTATCAGGTTCAGGATGCTGGAGGGAAGTTTTGCTGACTACTATGGAGAATGGAAGGTCTCGAAGAGCCTGACTGGCACTATGATTTCATTCTCGGTAAACATTGACTGGAGCGTCGCAGACTTGAAGGGCCCTTTGGGTCCCATTTTGGATCAGAAAGCGCGTCTAGCAGTCAAATGGATTCTGCGGGAAATAAGAGAGAAAACAGAAATTGAGGACTTTTTAAAGGAGAAACAACTCCAACGGAAACAAAGCTCGGTTATCGTAAGTGAAGTGGTGAAGTATGAAAATCCACGAGGTAAGAAAATAATCGGTTTTTATGACCACCTTAAAAAAAGAGAACCACGAAAGAGCCCTTTCATAATCATTCCCCCAAGTTATGGAGAAACAAAGAAAGATTCCTTGACCCTTTCCTATTATCTTGTAAAAAATGGCTTTAATGTGATTCGCTACGACGGCACCAATCATGTTGGCGAAAGCGAGAGTGACATAATTGCCTATACCCTTTCCAACGCTAAGGATGATCTAAAATCCACGCTTGACTTCGCAGTAGGGAAATTTGGAGTTTCTGAATTTGGAATAGTTGCACGAAGCTTAGCAAAAAGAGTAGCGATTAAAGTAGCTGGAGAAGACACTCGGGTAAAATTTATTTTTGGGCTTGTCGGAATCCTAGATTTGCAGAGTACTTTGAAAACTATTCACCGCAAGGATGTAATAGGGATAATTATAAAAGAGAAATCTTTAGGTCGCGATGTCATAGATACTTTTGGCTTTGAAGTAAGCACAGAGTTCCTTAGAGATGCTATTAAAGGTAGCTATCATAATCTTGCAACTACAAAGAGAGATCTAGAGAAAGTTAAAATACCTATGGTCTTTCTGATTGCTGAAAAAGACCCTTGGGTTAGGATCGAAGATGTGAAGCTGTTGTTTGATAATCCCAACCTTCAACGGAAACTTTATGTACTGCCGAATACGATGCATCAAGTGTACGAGAATCCGACGGTGGCGAAACGGACTCTTAAATTAGCCGTGGTAAGTTGTTTGAGACATCTTTGTGATAAGAACCTGAAAAGGAGTGAAGTAGTAGAGCCAACTGTTAGGGAAATTGCTATCCAAAATCGCATAGAGAAAGAGAGATTGAGAAAGTTAATAACGATTACTAAAGAAATGGAAAAAGAATTTTGGAGTAAGTACCTCACCAATTATCAAATCATAAACAAATCTCAAGAATACAGAGACTTTATGGTTCTAATTAACGAGCTCTTAGGTAGAGTTGGAAAAGGTGAGATTATTCTTGACGCTGGTTGTGGGATAGGTCTGTATGGTGGATGGTTGCTAGGGAGTACATCGGAAAAAATAAAGAAAATTCATAGAGGTAAAAACTCTTCATATAGGACAGGTACTTATTTAGGGTTGGATTTTACAGAAAGCGCCTTGAAAGAGGCAAAAAATAGACATAGTTATATTAAGAATCAAATTTATCATAGATATGGTCTTGACGGTAATTGTCCTATTCTAAATTGTTGCTATATTCTTGCCGATTTAGATTATCCTTTGCCCTTTAAAGATGATTGCTTTGATAAGATTTGCTGTAATTTGGTGATTTCATATTTGGTCGATCCTGCGATTGCAGTTAAAGAATTATTTCGCGTCCTGAAACGCCAAGGGAAGATCGTGATTACAAGCCTAAAACCTTTCAATGACCTCTCGCAGATATATTGTAATTTTCTTGATAAAACAGAAAGTAAGAAAGATATTGAAGAAGCTAAGAAGTTGTTTACTGAATCAGGAAAGATAAAGTACAAAGAAGACATGGGGCACTATAAATTCTTTTCGGAAGAAGAATTGGAAAGTTCATTAGTGAACGCTGGAGGAGAAGGTGTGAAAACCTACAGGTCCTTTGGCAATCAAGCTAATCTGACATTCGCAGTAAAGGCTGATAGGGGAGAGAAATAATGGACCTTTATGCTTTGAGCGGTTTAATAAATGGTATCTCAACTTCGGTTCTTGGATGTTTTGTTTTTCTAAAGAACAGGAAGGGAATTATAAACAAAACATTCGGTACATTTGCCATAAGCATGGGGATTTGGAGCTACAGCTATTTTTTATGGATGATTGCTCGGAACGAGGGAACAGCTCTTTTTTGGAGTCGTGTCCTGATGATAGGAGCCATTTTTATCCCAGCAAGCTATTTACATTTTGTTTTTGCATTGCTTAACATGCATAAAGAGAAAAAGACAATAATTTCATTTTGTTATGTCCTTTCCTTTTTCTTTTTCCTTCTAAATTTTTCTCCCTTAATGGTTAAAAGTGTCACATCTATAATGTATTTTCCCTATTGGCCAGAAGCAGGTTCTATGTATTCTGTGTTCCTTTTGTTCTTTTTTACTTGTGCAGTATATAGTATTTATTTATTGTTTAAATCCCTTAGAAGAGCGGGTGGGGTTAAACAGAATCAGCTTAAGTACGTATTTATTGGTACGTTAGTAGGATATTTAGGCGGGTCAACCAATTATCCTTTGTGGTATCATATAGAAATCCCTCCACTCGGTAATATTCTCATTACTGTATATGTGTTCATAGTGGCTTATGCTATTGTCACCTATCGTTTAATGGACATCAATGTAGTTATTACCAAGGGCACTGTATTTGCTGTGGTATATGCCCTTGTTCTTGGCATTCCTATGGGAGTGGGATACTGGGGTAGAACTTACCTTTTGGGCAGGATAGGAGTGAACTGGTGGCTTGTTCCTGTTGGCATGGCACTTCTTCTAGCCAGTTTAGGTCCGGCTATTTATGGTTTTATCCGTCGAAAAGCCGAGGCTGCTCTCTTCAAGGAACGCCTGAGATATCAGGAGAATTTAATTGCACTAGCCAAGCAGATGACTTTAACCAAGGATTTACGTGGTCTTTTGGTTTTAATAATTCGCAATGTCACAAAGGAAATCGGAATCAGTCATGCTCGTATTTATTTATTAGATAATAAAGCCAATGAATATGTGCGGGAAGTCCACTATGGTAAGGAGAGGAGAAGACAGTTTGGAGATTCTCTACCTAATGATGCTCCTTTAGTTCAGATGTTATACAGAAGTAGGGATATAGGGCCTCTTTTGAAAGAGGAAGTTATCAGCCATTTTGAGACCAGAAAGCCTGAACACCTGAAAGAAGTGGAAGCACAATTGAGAAGTATGGGAGCAGCAGTATTATTACCTGCTTTCATTGGCGAAGGACTGATTACCTTTTTGGTTTTGGGAACAAAGCGTTCCAGAGAGATTTACACACCTGATGATTTAGGGATGTTTAAGATTTTAGCCGGGCAGTCTGCTTTAGCGATTGAGAATGCTCTATTCTATCAGGAACTCAAAGAGTCTCAAGCGGCAATGGTTCAGGCATCCAAGCTCTCTTCCATTGGGGAGTTGGCTGCTGGTTTTGCCCATCAGATAGATAACCCTTTGGCGATTATCAGCGCGGGATGTGAGTTGTGCATACGTGATATAAAAGAATGGCTAGGTAAGAGAGATCTTCCCGATGAAGAGAAAAAAGTGCTGGAAGAAATGAAAGACAGGATGGAGAAGGTAATAGATACTGACTACAGGGCAGCCGACCTCGTCCAGAGGATAAAGGGTTATGCTAATCCTTCCGAAAAGGACTTTGAGCCGGTAGACTTGAATTCTGTAATGGAAACTGTTCTGATTTTAGCCCAGTACCATATTTCCCGGGGAGGGATTAATGTAACTAAAGATATTCCTCAGGATTTACCCAAGATAAAAGGGCTTGGCGTCCAGATAGAACAGGTCTTTTTGAATATGATTATAAATGCCTGCGAGGCTATGGCTGGTAAGAAAGGAGAGATTACCATCTCAGCGAGAGTTGGAAGCGACAATCCCGATAGGATTGAGGTAGCTGTAGCAGACAATGGTTGCGGAATTCCTAAAGAGAACTTGAGAAAATTGTTTGATCTTTTCTTTACCACCAAGGGTCCGCAGGGAACAGGAATGGGTCTATCAATGGCTTATCGGATAATAAAAGACCATAACGGAAATATAGATATAGAGAGTGAGGTAGGAAAAGGAACTAAGTTTACTGTCTTTTTACCAATCTGGGAAGAGAAATCTTAAGAGGTGATGGGTAAATTCCCTCACCCTTAGCCTCTCCCCCAAGGGAGAGGGGACTTGTGGAGTGTCAAACGAAAGTTTGACCCCTCACCCCTGGCCGAGCCAAAGGGAAGAGGGCATAACAAGGGACAAGAATATAAGGAAATGCTAATTTGTCATAGGAGATTATCAGAT
>DATKWM010000054.1:0-2745 GCA_035529575.1 Desulfatiglandales bacterium | reverse complement strand
CCATTATACCTCATTTGTGTAGCAAACATAGCAACATCCCGATTATCAGTAGTAATAGCTCCACCATCGCCATACCCACCCAATATTTTAAAAGGATAAAAACTCCAACATCCTGTCAGCCCCCAGGACCCTGCCATCTTCTTTTTACCTCTGGTTTCTGATCCCTGATCTCTGATCTCTGCCCCCTGATTTCTGATCTCTGCCTCCTGCCTCCTGCCTCCTGACTTCTGATCTACAATACTTGATCCCAGGCTCTGGCATGCATCCTCAATCAGTACAAGATTATATTTTTCAGCAATCTCAATAATTCTCGGCATGTCCGCCATGTATCCACTAAGATGCACTGGAATAATCCCTTTTGTCTTATCAGTAATAACTTCTTCTATTTCGTCAATATTGATGTTAAAATCCTTACTAACATCAACTAATACCAGCGTAGCACCGACATTAACGACAGCGGAACAAGTAGCAACAAAGGTATGAGCCGGCACGATTACTTCGTCCCCCTGTCCGATACCGGCAGCTCTCAATGATAAATGCAATGCATCATAGCCACTATTAAGTCCTACAGCATACTTTGTCCCAACAAAAGCTGCAAGATTCTTCTCAAAACTCTTAAGTTGTCCTCTATCAATCAAATCACCTTTTGACATAACCTCAAAATAGGCGGCATCGATCTCTTCTTTAATAGACCGATAACCTTTCGCCGGATCAACAAACTTCACTTTGTATGTCATCTGCTTCCCTCTTTCTTAATCAAATTCTCGTTATTATTGACTTAACAGATTTGATAATATTTTCACTGGAAATATAAAAAGCTTTTTCAAGTTCAGAACTGGCTGGCGCCGGACAATCTGGAAGAGTTAGTCTGGCAATAGATGCTTTGAGATATTCAAATATATTTTCGGAAACCAATGCAGATATCTCTGCTGCGATGCCAAAAGACTTCCAGCCACCATCAACAATGAGAAGTCTACCTGTTTTCATAACAGATCTAAATATTAAATCCTGATCAATCGGTTTTACAGTACGAAGATCTATAAACTCGACATCTATGTCATCTTTTGCTAATTCCTGAACAGCTATCATAGATTCATGTGCCATATATGAAACAGAAACTAAGGTCAAATCCTTACCCTCTCTTCTGATATTACCCTTTCCTATTGGAACTTCATAAATTTCCTCAGGCACCTCGCCTTCTAGGTCATACAACCACCTGTCATCAACAAAAACAACAGGGCTATTATCCCTAATCGCAGCAATCATCAAGCCTTTTGCATCATAGGGCGTTGAGGGCATAACAACTTTTAATCCTGGAATATGTGCAAACAACGCATGCAATGCCTGGGAGTGTTGTGCAGCTTGTTCTCCACCACGATTAATAATTCCCCATATTACGACCGGTACAGATACTCGACCTCCATTCATATAGTGCCAATTTGCAGCCTGGTTAATAATTGGATCAAATGCATAGAACATAAAATCCATTCTTGGATGTATCACTACTGCCCGCATACCAGCGATAGATGCACCGACAGCAGCCCCGGTTATCGCATTTTCTGAAACAGGGGTGTCGATAATACGTTCAGGCCCAAACCGCTCAAGCAATCCAGTACAGGTACTTCCAACATACCAGGGGCTTTTCACTCCCTGTCCTAGAACAAAAACTGAATCATCTATTTCCATCATTTGGCTTAATGCTTCATTAATAGCAAAGCCATAACTTAATTTTTTAGTTTTTAAAGACATATCTAAATAACTCTCCTTTTTGTGGACATGGGGATTTCAAAGCTATTTTAAAATTATTTTGCACTTCTTGTTCAATTTCTTTTCTTATTTTCTTTAAAATATCTGAAGAAAAAATTCTTTTATCTAATAAAAACTTCTCGTATTTCATAATAGGGTCTTTTTTCTTCCATAATTCCACTTCCTCATCCGAACGAATATCTTTATGGGTTCCCTGAATATTATCATCAGGCCCTACATGTCCCCTGAGGCGGTATGTCCTAAATTCAAGAAAAACCGGTCCATCGCCTCTTCGGCATTTATCAACTGCCTTTCGCCCCGCATTATAGACCTTTAACACATCATTTCCATCAATCACATCAGTCTCAATTCCAAATGGTTTGGCGATTTCGTATATATTATTTTTATTACGACATTCTAAGATTGGCATATGGGTTGCATATAGGTTATTTTCACATACGAAAACAATAGGCAGTTTTTTAAGAGCAGCAAAGTTTAGTGACTCGTATAAAACACCTTCGCCGGTAGCACCATCTCCAAAAAAACTTACCGTTACCCTATTATCTTTTCTAATAAAAGAAGCTAAAGCAGCACCAACAGCAAGTGAAATAGTGCCGGCAACAATCGGCGCTGCTCCCATTATCCCTAACTCAGGATCAACCAGATGCATTGATCCACCTCTTCCCCGAGAACAACCGTCCTCTCTACCAAAAATCTCTGCGATAAGAGAAACCATATTTCCACCCTTTGCCAGATAGTGTCCATGGGATCTATGTGTCCCAAAAATATAGTCTGTTTTTTCTAGGGCTGCACAAACTCCGGTTGCAATTGCTTCTTCTCCAGAATATAAATGTACCGGACATTTAATCTCTTTATTTAAAATAGGTTCAACAAAACTTTCCTCACAATACCTAATGCGAAGCATTGTTCTGTATAGTTTTTCATGCAATTTTTTCGAATACTCCATCAAATCCTCTTTTATTATTTTGTTTTATACAC
>DATKWM010000053.1:0-20503 GCA_035529575.1 Desulfatiglandales bacterium | reverse complement strand
TTTTTCTTTTCTATTCTTCTTCGCTCCTCATCCCTCACCTCTCTCCTTAAGAGCTTTCCTACCTTGGATTTTGGAAGCATATCCCTAAATTCTATATATTGGGGGACCTTATAAGGAGCAAGTCTTTCTCTACACCATTTAGTCAACTCAGATCCACCTACTCCCCTTGCATCTTCTTTTAAGACAACTATCGCCTTGATCCTTTCCCCAACCTTAGGGTCTGGAACCCCGATAACACAGGCACCGATGACCGTGACATGGTCCTGGAGTATGGCTTCCACCTCTGAGGCTGAGACCCTGTAGCCCTTATGCTTAATGATATCCGCCGACCGCTCCACATACACCAGTTGTCCGTCAGTATCCTGAAAGACAAAATCGCTCATCCGGTAATATATCTTTTCATTGAGCTTTACGTAGGAATATTCTGTTTCTTCAGGTTTATTCCAATATTCCTTCACAGTATAAGGTGAGGTGACCAAAAGTTCCCCGCTCTCTCCAGGCGGAACAGGTTTCAGTGTTTCCGGATCCACAATAATGCATTCTCTGCTCTTTATGGGAAGTCCAACGGTATTGGCCTTTGGATCTTTGTCTATCCGGCTGTAGGTAACATGGCCAGCCTCTGTAGATCCATAAACCTGATAAATAGGTACTCCAAATCGCTCCCTCCACCTGTTAAAGACCTCGGCGGGTAAAACATCCCCGCCACAATAGCAATAGATCAAGGAGCTCAGGTCATAGTAATCAACCCTGTCATTTTCCAGTATCATTCGGTAGAGGGCAGGGACACCTAAAAGCCAGCGTGCCTTATGACGCTCTATGGTTTCAAGAATGGCATCTACCTGGGGTACCGGCATAAGCAATGTGGCATTGCCTTTGTTAAGCCCGATAGACATAAAAAGCCCAAGTGCCATAATATGGAAAAGGGGATTGACCGCTATATACACATCCTCTCCTTCCTTTAGATGACCTCCTGCCACGTCTTCTGTCACATCATTGACATAGGATGTCATGCCAATGTGATTGCCCGGCACACCTTTTGGAAAACCGGTGGTCCCTCCAGTATAAAGGATGTAGGACAGATCATGCCATGGATCCAGCTCTACCTGTGATTTCAGGGGTGAATGCTTCAAAAGGGATCTGAAGGAATAAACCTGTCTGTCCCGGTCCACTTTGCCGTGGGGAATCTTGTCAAAGAGTACCCCCAGATACCTTTTCCAAAAGGGAAGAAGATCCACCAGATTGGTGACAATGGCCCGCTTGAGCCCTGTGCTTGCAAAGACCTCCTTGACATAGCAAAAGTTTGTGTCCAGGCAAATGATCGTCTCAGTGCCGGAGTCGTTGATCATATATTCGATCTCAAAAGAGGTGTAGATTGGAGAGACCGGTACAATCACTGCACCAATCTTCTGGATACCAAGAAAGGCGATAACCCACTGGATACAGTTGGAGATATAGATCATGACCCGGTCGCCCTTCTTGACACCCATGTCAACCAGGGAACCGGCAAAGCGTTCACTCAACTCCTTCAGATGTGAGTACGAAAATCGCTCTCCCAGGTAAAGGACTGCGGTTCGGTCTGGATAGCGCTCACACATCCGGTCGAACCTGCTAAAAGTCGAATCCTTTTCCCATGCTTCATGGTTTATATTCATGATCTATAGAACTCCTCCTCATGTCAATTGTCCATTGTCAGTGGTCAGTAGAACCTATCTGAAATTCCACAGGTAATTTAACAGACACCATTCTCAGATCCCAAAGTATGCGGAGCGGATATCTGGGTTGTCCAGTAGCTGCTCTCGAGTTCCCTCCATGACCGCAGCCCCATTTTCAAGAATGAATGCATAATCCACGATGGGTAGAACCGGTCGAGCATACTGCTCGGTCACGATAATGGAGATCCCCCTTTCATCACGGATCTCTTTGATTGAACGAACTAGCAAGACTTGGATCAGGGGGCTCAGACCAAGAAGCGGTTCATCCAGAAGCAACAGATTGGGTTGGGCCATGAGTGCCCGGCCAATGGCCAGCATCTGCTGCTCTCCCCCACTTAAAAAACCCCCCTCCCTTTTCTTAATCTTTTCCAGGGCTGGGAATATCCTGAAGACATATTCTAAACTCTCTTTTGCTTGGGATGGCGAGGCCAGGTAACCACCAATACGCAGATTTTCCAAAACACTACTTTCGGCAAAGATCCTGCGTCTCTCCGGACAAAGAACAATCCCTCTTCTCGCTCTCTTGCTGGGTTTAAGCCCCATGATGTCTTGTCCTAAATAGTGTATCTCTCCAAGCACGGTGATCCGCTCACCACCAGCCATATCTTCCTTCTTTTTGATATCCTCCATGATACCCGAGAGGGTATACATGAGGGTGGATTTTCCGGCGCTATTGGCGCCAAACACACCCACAATTTGTTTGTCCTCACATTTGATGCTAACATTATTGAGGGCCAGCATATTTTCGTAGAAGACCATCAGACCTATAGCCTCAAGCATGACTCATGACCTCCTCAACCTCCTCTGATCCGAAATAGACCTCTTTTACCTTCTCATCTGCCATGATTTTCTCAGGGGTGCCCTCAATCACCTTCTCTCCGAAGTTCAATACCAGGATTCGGTTTGACACCCGGAACAGTTCCCGCAATCGATGCTCGATCATGATCAAGGTAATGCCATCCATCTGCAGGCGTTCTATAAGCGGTACCATGCTTGCGATTTCACTCATGCTCAGTCCTGAGAAAATCTCATCACAGATTATAATCTCCGGCTTCACAGCCAGACAACGGGCAAGCTCAAGACGTTTAAGATAACCAGTGGGCAGGGTTGAGGCGAGTTTATAAGGGACAAATGAATCTCGCTCAAAGCCAATTTCTTCTAAAATATCAATACTTACTGTATCTCTATCCCCCAGTTTACCACCCCCTCTCCAGCCTCCGGTTCGTTTTGCCCGAGGTGAAAATAGGGGTATCACCAGGTTCTTATAGCAAGGCAGAGAGTAATAAGGTCGCATAATCTGAAAAGTACGGGTAATTCCCATGTCTGCAATCTTGTGCGCTGGTTTGCCGGTGATATCCTTACCCCGGAAGAAAATTTTACCAGATGTCATCTTGATGAACCCGGTGATACAGTTGATCAAGGTGGTTTTGCCAGAACCGTTTGGGCCAATGATGCCCAATATTTCTCCTTCATTGACATCCAAACTTACCCCATTCACTGCTATAACCCCACCGAAGGCCTTGGTTACCTCTTGTACTTGAAGGATAGGCTGATTGTTCATATCTTGACCCACCTTTCAAACTGATGATATTTCCGCTGGCCATACACCATGATCCCTTCACTGCGAAAAACAATAAATGCTACGAGTATCAGAGAATAGATAAGGATTCGAAAGGTTCCAAAAGCCCGTAGTAACTCGTTGATGGGCACCAGAATGAAACACCCCAACACCGGTCCCACAAGTGTACCGGCACCGCCGATGACCGTCGCTGCAATAGGAATAATGGAAAAATCTAAGGCGAACTGGGATATCCCTGACCACATGTAGATGTGTGCGAGACAGGCACCTCCCAGACATCCCACTCCCGAGGCAATGAAAACGGCAATAGCCTTATAAAAGGTGATGTTCATTCCCGAGGCCCTCACTGCCTGATCATTGTCCTTTACCGCACGGAAAACCAGGCCAATATCCAGGTTCACCAGCCGTCTCATTCCGAAAAGGAAGAGGAGTACCATCAGAATAACAAAGTACTGCTCGATCCAGCGGTTGGCAAAACTAGCAACCCCATAGATCCCATCAGTGCCTCCAAGGATATTAAGGGCTTCTATGATCCGGGCCAGGACCAAGGGGTACATAAGGGTTACAATGGCAAAATAGACACCCCGCAAGGGAAGGCACGGTAGTAAAAGCAGAGTGCAGATGCCTGCCCCTACTACGGTGGCAATAGGAATGGTCAAAAGAGGTGGCATACCAAAATAGGTATTCATGATGGCGGCTATATAGCCGCCTGTGCCGATGAAAAAGGCTCCACCCAAGGAAACCAGCCCTAAAAAATGGGCCAAAAAATCAAAGCTCAGGGCAAGCAGGGAATAAATGCAAACAATTGATATCACTCGTTGCCAGTACATGCTTGGCATGACCAGAGGCAGGATCAGCAACCCTACTATCAACACCAACCTTGGCATAGTCAGATAGGACAGTTCTCGCAAGGACATTATGGCATAGATTCCGTCTGTACGGACCTTGATACCCCTGTCCAGCCTTTCTTTACGACGCTCCTCAATAGTCACCTTCTAAACCCTTTCTTCTAATTCCTTTTGACGGCCAAAGAGACCCGAAGGCTTTAAGATAAGGGTGAAAATGATCGCCAAAAGAGCTACCACCATTTGATAGTGAGCCCCCCAATAGACTACGGTCAGGATTTGGGCAAAGCCGATCAGAAAAGCAGCTATCACTGCCCCCATCCAACTTCCTAAGCCTCCTACAATACAAACGGCAATGGCCAGGATCAACACGTTATACCCTGCCTCAACCACAATGTTTCCCAAGGGAAGTAAGAGTACTGCTGCCAGACCCGCAAGCATAGAACCAAATGCCATGGCCACTACTGCCATCAAATCTGAATCGATTCCCAACATAAGAGCAGCACGTTCGTCTTGGGCCATCCCTCGCAAGGCCAGGCCAATCCGCGTATAGTGAGTAAAGAGCCAGAGAAATGCTACAACAGCAGCACAAATTCCAACAATCACCACCCGATGGAGGTCTACCGGGATGTCGCCAATATTTATACTACCCTCAACGAATACAGGTAATGTATAGGTCATGCCTTTAAAACCCCACCATCGGAATCCTTCCAGGATGGCCAACCCGATAGCATAAGATGCAATAATTTCTGAGATGGCCATCCCTCGGACACGAATCAACACAAACTGATAAATGAGTGCACCAATCACACCGGTGATAATCATGGCCAGGAGAATGCTGACCAGGTAATTTAGGCCCAAGCCGCGCAGCAAACTCCAGGTAACGAAACCGCATACTACATAAAGTGCGCCGTGGGCAAAATTAGGAACCCGGCTAATCCCATAAACGAGGGCAAAGCCCATGGCCATAATGGCAAGGGCTATGCTGTTGATAGTGCCATAGATAAGGATATCCATAATAATGTTTACACCATAGTAGAAGATCCTGAATGAGGAAACATTGTGGGTTACGAGTTACGAGTTTTAAATCTCCATTACACGCAACCCGTAACCCGAAACATTAAATTTTACTTCTTCATCCATGGAGGTAGCTGGATCTCACCCATGGCGATACTTTTGGGGAATACCACCACCCTTTTTCCAGCCTGCCACTGAAAGACGGTGCCAACAGCCCCTTCTTCCGGATCAAGGCTCGGGATGACCTGATGGCTCTTCGTATCAAACCTGATCCTGCCATAAACACCCATCATGTTAGTCTTCTCCAGCGCCTCTATGACGGCATCCGCTTTAAGGGAGCCAGCCATCTCAATGGCATCTTTGAGAACATAAGGCGCCATGTAGCTGCTGGACGTGCCATATCCCTCTGGTTCTATATTCCACCTCTTCTCGTACGCCTTAACGAATTTCATAGTCCAGGGAGTCGCATTACAGGGGGCATTGCCTGCGTTAACCACATTGGCCAGACAGTATTCTCCCTTTCCTTCGGTTGCCTTCCAAAAACCGGGCTGTTCAGCGGGGTTAATGATGGACCCAAACGGAAGGGCTGGCAGCTTCATATCGTACCACTGCTTAAGCAGAATCGAGGCCTCAGGCATATCCATCCAGATGAGGATAACCTGCGCCTTTTCCCTCTTGGCCTTAATGAGCCCCATGGAAAAATCAGTAGCTCCGGTGGGATAGATCTCGGGGTCCCCAATGACGTGCCATCCCTTCTCTGCCATGTCCTTTGCGATTGTTTTTCCTCCCCACCTGGCATGGCCTACGTCCTGTATCATTATAAATATTTTATTTACTCCAAACCTTTTCTCAATATCTACCAGACAGGGTATGATTTCACCCTTAGTCATCCAAATAGCCTCGCCCGTTATCCTGAAGCAGTACTTGAACTTATCATATTCCTTCTTAACCCTGGCATGGTAGGCGGGGGTTAGCACACCTGTGGTCAGTATGGATACCTTCTTGTATTTTGATAATAAATCCATAGCCGCCAATGCTGCCTCGGACCTAACAGGACCTCCTATAATGAAATCTGCCTTCTTTCCGAGGATAAGCCTTTCCACCACTAAAAGTGCCTCGCTCACTGGCACCCCTGGCTCTAAATCCCTGGTATCAATAACCTCCACTTTAAATGGCCTTTTTTCGCCTGCCACATTAACACCACCTGCTGCATTGATCTCCTCAACAGCCAGGGTGATCGCCCTCTCTGCATCCCAGCCATAAAGAAAGGCTGTAGAGAGCGGACATCCTAAAACAATGGGTTTAACTGCCAAGGCAGAAGAGGTTGGCAATATCACCAAAATTGCTAACAGCATGATAATAGTTGCAAAAAACTTTGTTTTCATGACTCTCCCTCCTTTAAGGTTTATCTATCCCTTTTACCTTAAGCCTCTTTTTCACCTCCCTTCTATTAAAAAAGATTTGGTAATGGTACACGCTTTACTGGCAGATTAGGCTTGGGGGTTTTCGATAGGTAAATGTACGCTTCTTGCCAGGGATTGACTCTGGCTTGATTCAAGCTGTTACTATCCTCAGGATAGAAAATTGGTGTATGATAGAGTTTTTGTAAGATATGAATGGTGTCACTATGCTCAATCGGATGGTAAGGTATGACTCTATCGTCTATGTTGATAGTACAGACCATAGAAGCAGATCTCCCTTAAATACTATAGTTGCAGTTGGTATCTATTACTTCATGATTATTGCCTTGTCAAATTGTTTATTTATACAAAAGCCACACCCATTTATATATAGATGTGGCTTTTTATTGTACTTCTTTCTTATCTCTCTTAAAAAGAATTACTCTTTTGTTAAAATCAAAGATGTAGGATGGTTTATGTTAATATTTGAAATAGTCTTTCGGTGTCTCCTTTACAAGAAATTTTACTGACTCATATATACATGTTCTAATCGCCTTTTCCATGGGAGTCTTCGCAAATCCAGACAAACCGCCTCCCATCCCAGCAGCACTCATAAAACCTCCAGCCAGGACACCAAAACTAACATCTTTGGCCACACCATCTACATTGGTAGCAGCCAATACCTCGCTGGTTGTAGAATCAATAAGCCTTATATCCATTGCCATGGAAGACTTTTTCATTGCCCCTCCAACAGCCCCACCGATAGCGAACAACTTTCCTATTTTACCACCAATAAGACCACCGCCTCCGCCAGCAGAGGCACCAGAAGTGCCCGGCTCCCATCCAGTAATTGCTGCTACAACAAGGATATCAGCTCCTTTCACAGCCCCTGACTTGGCTGCTGTCTCTTTGCTGACGACTCCAGCCTGCCCAAGTTTTTGTTCTTGCATTACCTCACCTAATTCCTGTCTCTCAACTACCCTGTACCTCTTAGATTGGAATAATGCTGTTGTGAGCATATCTCGAAGTCCATCCATATATCCCGATTCCTCTCGACTGATAGTGATCCCACCGGTACCGGGCAGACCTTTTATGGTAACTCGACTCCCCTTTCTCCTCACTTTCCACTCAAACTTCGCAACTGCCAATCGCGCCCTGAGGCCACTGTACGGACCAAGCTCATCTGCAAGGGTTGTGTCAACCTTAGCTGTAGCTTTGGTTTTGCTTTCCATCATGTCAGAAACTCCGCCGCAGCTAATCAATAAAAAGCTGCTTAGAAGGTAAACCATTAAAATAATAAAATTCCTTTTCATATAATGCCTCCTTTATTTTTTATAGAATAACTTTAGGTTGACTCTAAAGATTTATATCAGTTGTAGATACAGAGTCAACAAAAAAATATTGCTATTTTCCTGCCATACCCTGTAAAAGGGCAGCTACATTATGGCCCAAAACCTGATGATTGTAGCCCCCTTCAAGGATAGCAAAACAGCCACATTGTTTTGTTTCACACGTTTCCCTGACCATTTCCCCTATAGTTGTATAGTCTTGGGTTTCCAGCAACCCTCCCCAATCATCTTTATGATTATCAAATCCTGCTGATATTCCTATTATATCTGATTGCTGTTCTTTCAACTCCTTTGCTATTTCCCTTAAATAGCTCTCTCTGATGTTTGAAGATGCATTAAAGATAGTCACATAATCCTTTTTCTGAAATATATTTACTGTTCCATCACCAAAGTGGAGATCTATATCCAAAACAAAGGCCCTATTAATAACCTTTCCTCTCTTAAGTCTTTCCAGGGCAATAGCCATATTATTAAAATAACAAAATCCCCATGATCTGTCTGCTGAGGCATGATGGCCCGGTGGCCTGATCAGAGCAAAACAAGGCTCTTTCAACCCTATAAAGGCCGCCTGAATTGCTCCACCAGCTGCCAGGGATGAAATATCATAGAGGCCTATCCTTTTCACATAGTCTACATGGGGTAAGGTGTGAATAGCAGCAATATCCTCCTTGTTGGCAGGTGTGGGTTTTAAAAATTCATAATCCCCGGAAACGACATTCAAAATGCTTTGCATTCTCCCTGCGGCGGCCGCTGGATCTGATGTATAAACCTGGTGAAAATCATTATGAAATACGATCTTCATGATTAAACCTTTCGAAACTCTTGCAACTTATTGAAATGATAGATTAGCAATCGGTTCATGCCATTCACATGGAATAATGGCCCGCCCTGGTGCGACCTGCCTGGAAAAAGTTGGTATCACCGTAATATCTTGCAAGAGAAGCCTGTAAAACTCCGGCCTTGTCAGTCAGGTCTGGGCCAGGGAATGTTGGAACAAAGTCTCCTAAGTTCATAGGGTACGTGATAGGGCTAATCTTCAAATTCCTCCCTCAGATGCTCAGGGAGGGCAAACGCTGCTTTATGAATCTGCTCATTATAATATCTAGTTTGAAAAATCTTAGAAAAACGTGAAAGCCCTAATTCCATCTCAGGGCGTATAGCCTTTGAACAAAATGCAAAGCTGTAAGGAACCAATGTATAGGAAGGTACAGGGGCACGAAATATCCTGACAATAGGGAAAACCTCTTTAAGTTTATTGAAGACATCTAGAACAAGCTCTTTTTCGAAAAATATATCCCCAACCTGGGCTGCTAATATCCCTTGTTCTGTCAAGGCATTACAACAATCTCTGTAAAAAGGCACGGTAAACAATCCCTCACTTTGATCAATAACCCGATCTGTTGAATCAATGAGAATGATATCGAACTTCTCCTCGATCTCTCTTACATATTGAATGGCATCCGAAAAAAGAACGTCTACCTTAGGATGGTCAAGGGAAGAAGATAAAGAGGGAAAATATCTTCTCGAAACAGCAATGACTTCCTTATCAATCTCTACTTGCTGAATACTGCTGATCCCTTCATGTTTTATTGCTTCCCGAGCAGTTCCTCCATCTCCGCCCCCCACTATAAGTATCTCTGATGGGTCTGGATGGGAGAATAGAGGAACATGAACAAGCATCTCATGGTAGACAAACTCGTCTCTTTCTGTAAGATTGATAACTCCATCAAGAACGAGCATTCTTCCAAAATCAAGGGATTCAACCACCTCTATTTTCTGGAAACTGGACTGGCTTGAATGCAAGACTCCTTTGCACTCTAAATGAACAGAGATATGAGGAGATATCTCGTATCGAAAAATATAAGGGAACACAATCTATCCTGATACCGCCTTTAGGTGAGGAGTAAGCTCCTCTTCCATTGTGCCTCTAATGACTTCTTTGCTCACCCATTTCCTGGATTGCAGCTTTTCTTTGAGGTATTCAAAGCCAATCCATGGATCCACCCGGTTTCCACATGTAAATAGATCTACCGATGCATATCTAAACTCTGGCCATGTGTGGATGGCAAGATGTGACTCTGCTATTACCACCACACCAGTAACACCTTGAGGGCTGAAATGATGAAAAATATTGCCAACAATAGTTGCCCCACTTCTTGTGGCTGCCTCGAGCATCATGTTCTTTACTGCAGTTTCACTATCAAGATATGTGCATTCACACTCAAAATATTCTGCCAATATGTGCTTACCAAAAGGACTTTCCATCATTGATAAGCTCCTTTCATCTTCAATAGAAGTTAATCATTTGCTTACGCTATTATAACTTCAGTAAATAAGATCTTTTTTCCTGCTAGTCCCACCGGTGGCGGGATAAATTAACAAAGTTGAAAATAAGGATTTTTAGGCAAGAACCAATAACAGTACTATATTGGTAAAGGTGCTATTATTCACTTTAAAATATTAGCGCCTCAAAGGTGGGTATGATGCGGGTTTATATCGGTGGCCTTGTGTCAAGACCAAATCCTCCTTTCCCTGTGTATCTGATCACTTATTAATGATTTTGCATGGTTTATATAACCCTACGGTATCATTTTGTCAACAATGAACTTCAATGTATTTTACCGAAGATAAATGGGGTTGGAAAAAATCCATGGCCTCCATCCAAATATAGGTGTCTTTCGTAGTACCTCTACCCTATAAACACCCCCTTTCTGTATCCGGATAGAAAGCCCACTGCCATATTCCGTTTTAAAAAGGGATCCGTCCTTTATAATTCTTGTGAATCCACGGCCTGGGAGTTTAATCACTAATATACCCGGAGAAAATTGAGCCTCTTGTCCCATCTCAAGCCTCTCCTTATTTTCTTCTCTATGAAAGGAAAAGCTAAAGCCCTTAGCATTATACAGGCCATCATGCGCTATAAAGCAATTACCCTCCCTAAGAGAGGTATAGATGATCTTTTTGTCTGTCGTTACATCACCACTAAGTGGCGAAAGTGTGAGAATATGGGTATTTATAGTATTTAAGAGATACCCGTATGAAAGAGGCTTAAGTTTAATGAATCCTATCTTTATAGAAGATGCATGGGCATCTGAGCCTCCTATAGCTACTATTCGTCCCTCAGAGCATAGTCTGTCCCATGTAGACAAGGTCTTTTTACTCGGGCTTTTTAGGGTATACCTTTTGAAGATAAGATGAAATATCCCATGCCAAAAAGACCTGACATTTTCTTTCCATCGTGATGAGAAGTTCCAGATACAGATGCCTGTATAACCCTTCACTGACCAATCTCGCCAGGTATAGGACACGCTATTCTGCAAAAAATGCATTCCTTTTTCAAAAGGGTGGGCCAAAAATCCAAAGCCCCCCTGACTATTTACGGCATCGATTACCGCCTGAGGGGAGTAGCTCTCATCATTCACTTGGTGTGTAATATTAAAGGCAAGGTAGTGATGGGAACTTGTGCCAATCTCAGAGCCAACTAAAGCAAGAACACCCTTATGATACCCCTGGTCTTCAAGGTAAAGTTGGGTGAGATATGAATGATCATTCAGGATTATAAAATCAAGGCCTACCGCCCTTGCTGCTTCAGTAACCTCTTTTACACCCCCACCTCCATCCGAGCGTGTTGTATGGATGTGGAGATTACCTACATATTCAAAAGGAAACCCTATTGCCATTCAGCCCTCATAACTATTAAGTGCCTTCAATCCAGCAGCCATTGGCCTTTTTACTGCAAAAACATTAACAAATATAACGCCAATAAAAGAGCAAACTACCCATACCCATTGAAGATAAGTAATGGATACCCCTTTAAAATGTGCTGAAAGTATAGTGTACACAGGTCCGGCCTCCAGCATAATGACCAAGGCTATAAAAACTGAGCTACTTATCATATAGATTAACGCTCCAAAGCCTGTTGCTACCTGGGCAATATTTTCATGGTGGAAATTTGGGTAAACAGCACCCAAGCCAATCCCTAAGGCAACAATTCCAAAGACTAAAAAAAATATAGTTACTGAGGACAAGGCCATCATAAAGGGAGTTACCTTTAAGAGGTAATTGGTATAAATTATTAACACCTCAGATAAAATAAGCATAGGAAGGAGATAGGCAAAATATTTAGACCACAGGAAACGCCGTGATGAAAGAGGTGAAGAAAGGACAATCCAGAAGGCCTGACCTTCTGAGCTTACTGCCGGAAAGATGAAACGGGCAGAGATAGCTGAAATAACAAATCCTGCTAACCCAATATTCAGAAAGGATAATGCATTCTGAAGATATATAGACTTTATTGGGCTTCTCTCTAAGGGGAGAACGCTGAAATTATAGATATACACAACCACAAGGGCAGCCAAGAGAAGTAGCTGTGACCACTGGCTATTGTCCCGAAAAAAGGTGCACACATCCTTGGCAATCAAAGAAGCACTCTCTGGCCCAAACGGTTTGGTTACTGCTGATACTATTCTTTCAAGCATTCTCTTACCGATATGACTTCTTTTTTTTGCCTCTTGTGCCTTTGAAAAGCCACTGAAATATATACGTCCAGCCATCCAGATATCTATTACTACCATTGCAAGGGCGGTACTCCAGAGGAGAATATAGTTAAATACCTGAGTTGCTGGATAGTGAGTCAATCTTGCCCACAGAATATCTGTTGCCCAATGGCTTGGCAAATAAGGGGAGTCAGGGGACTTTAAGGCACCTAAATAGTGGGCTATGCTCATAAATGCGTCTGGATTGACCAGCCTTTCTGGTCTGAGAAATCGGAAAAGCAAATAGAGAATAACAATGAGAATAACAGACATAAGCATGATAATGTCGCTGGCCTTTTGAGCAGGAAAAAACCTCACTAAAACCATAATCACCATGATGCCTAAGCATGCAGAAATAATAATTAAAGGAAAAGACACATAGATCAGGCTCAGATAATAATCAAGGCCAGCATGGTAAACAAAACCATAGGCCATCATTAGGGGAAGGCCAAACACAACCACCATCCAGGAACTATCAAATACCGTATAAAAGGATCGGCTCAGAAATAACTCTGTAAGCGTTGCTGGCGAAGAGTAGCATATTTCTAAATCGTCAGAGAGGTAGAGATTAGAAAGGGCGGCTATCACATGGCTGAAGATTAAGATAGAAAAAAAGATTAAAAAAACCATGCCAAGAAGATGCCTTGCAAGAATATCACCGATCATCTCCTGAGAAGAAAAATACACGAGTATTTTATAGGTAAGGAAAAAAAGAACCAACCAAAACAGGCAACCTGCACCAGTTAGGGTTAGAATCTTTATCTTTCTATTGTTCCGTGATCTCTTAAGACTATTTTTACAGCTTATGAGCCTGGGAGAAATGAGAAGTTTAAACATTCTCACCTGGATACTGCCCTCCTGTTATTTTAAGAAATATACTCTCTAAATTTCCTTCTACACCTGCCTGTTTTTTGAGATCTTCAGTTGTTCCTGAGGCCACAATTCTGCCTTTATCTACAATAGCTGTCTGTTGGCATACCTCTTGGGCCAAAGCCAGGGTGTGAGTAGACATAAAAACTGTAGCTCCATCATTTGCCCACTCTTTAAATACCTCTTTTACCAACTTAACTCCCTTTGGATCGAGACCCACCATTGGCTCATCAACAATAATAACCTTTGGTTCATGTATCATAGCCGAGGCTATAATGAGCCGTTGTTTCATACCGTGTGAGTAAGATTCAATAAGCTCATCACCCCAGTCACTTAATTCAAATAGGCTCAGCAAATCTGCAATCCTTTCATCCAACCTATTCTCTTTCATTCTATAGAGGCCTGCCGTAAATCTAAGGAACTCGATACCGCTGAGTTTTTCATAAAGAAAGGGCCGATCAGGGATAAATCCAGTAATCCTTTTCACCTTCGATGGTTCCCTGGCTATATCTAACCCATGTATATAAATTTTACCCTTGGTAGGCTGTAACACCCCTGCCATCATCTTGATAGTAGTTGTCTTTCCTGCTCCATTTGGCCCTATAAAACCAAAGATGGTTCCTTGAGGAACCTTCAGATTCAAATTATCAACAGCCTTTATTCCACGATATATCTTTGTAAGGTTCTCAAATGTAATCATCAGCTCACTTTTGCTCACTTTTATTGGTAATCTAAAATAGTTAACGTGAGGCTCCCAATTATTCCTGCAATCTGGACCTGGTTTTCAATCCCGCCCTCAATAAGCTTGATATGGGTGGCGTCAACAGGCATCTGCTTTAGGGTTGCATCCATGGAAACCCATCTGTTTATATAGGCCTCGTTCCATGCATGGTAATAAAATTTTCCATCTTTGTAAACCAGACCAACAACCATTCTGGCTGGAATTCCAGCCGCCCGTAATAAGGCGGTCATAATAGTGGCATGCTCATTACAGTCTCCTTTTTTATGGGTAACGATCTCTTTTGCATTTGGAATGGATACCACCGGCACCTTCTCTAAATTTTCAAAAACCCACTCCATGATCATCTGAGCTGCAAGAAAGGGATCAGTAGTTCTCTTAACTATTCCTCTGGCTAAGCTGATTATCTCTGGATCATCAGATTGAATTAACATCTCCGGCCTTAGAGAATATAATAAGCTATCCTCTTTACCCTCATAAGGGACGGTATAGGAAGCAGTAAAGGGAGGGGTTTCTTTTGTTACTGTAAGGACCCTGCCAGTTAAAGATTGCCTCGGTCCATTAACAGACATAGGTGAAGGTGTCTGATCAAAAAGAACTTTTAGGTATGATAGTTCTCGAGGATTTTTGAGCCTTTGACCTACTTTTATTGCTGATAATTCATAAAAATCGATTCTTTTTGACCTATCTAATCCTAATGGGGCCTTAGTAGGGTCGGATCTGACAAGCGTAAATCCCATAAAACCCTTCTCTTTTAAAGATTTCCCCCCTTCATCGATCCAAAAAATCATTGGCCTTCCTAAAAAGTCCATCTCCAGCCGAAATGCCTTATATGGTTTACTATTAATCTCGATGACTTCTTTGGCTACTACCTTAATAACAGCGGGATTAGTTGTCATGGTAACTGGATCAAACACAGGAAAATGATAAGAGTCACCTATCTTAAATGTGCAAGACTTAAAAAACTGTGTGATACCTGCGCTAATCATTGGCTTTGATGGCAATCTGATGAATTTGGTTTCTTCTTTCCCTTTCTCACCCATTGAAAGGTAAAGATTGTTTCCCTTTATTGTGCCGGATATCTTGAACTCAATGAGGCCAGAGGAAAGTGAAAAGTTAAAATTATTTAAAAGGAATTCTTCATCTAACTCCGCCCTTATAGAACTCAGAATCTCCTGTGTCGAGCCCATTAAATTAACAGTAAGAAATATCTCCTCATTTACCTCAAATATGTCCTTAATCGCTTTAATTCTTGTAACGGTATATCCAACCTTACGCCCTTTTAAAAAAATCTCTTTCCATTCTTCTGAACGGTTTTCTAAGGAGCCCTTCTTGTCGATATGCGTAACATCTCCACCCTTTTGGTTAAAATTTGTCCGCTTTACCAGTTCCGCCACAACAAAGAGCCAGAAAAGAACAATCAGAACCCCTAATATCTTATAAATAACAGACTTTTTCATTGCTGTGTGTATTGAATGTGTTGAGTGTAACAAGCAGTTAATAGTGTGTAGCGAGCAATGAGACTAACTCAGAGGATCTTATTTATAAGGTCTCGGGAATTGCCGAGCATCTCCTCAAGGGCATTTTCTCCCACACCAGTCCCATGGCTACCATCTGAGCAAATTGTCGGGTCATAAGGTCATGAGGGGAATAGGTATAGAGATCTATCATGAATTAAATTTTAAAGGGATTATTTTGGTTGGTAATGAGCTATGATTTGAAGGTGCATATTCCTATTGGCTATTGTGATTGTTATCCCGTTAAAATGAGCTATATGCTCACAGGGCTTACATCTTGTATTTTCCAAAATCCTCTGGCTTGAGCTTTTCAAGTATGTCCTGCCACTTTTTTCCTTGCTCGCTTTTATCCACAGGCACGCTTTCTCTGGTCTCCTCAATTTGCTTAGATTTCTTTAAAACCTCATCCGAAACAAATATAGGGGCTTCAGCTCTGAGGGCCAAGGCAATGGCATCACTTGGACGAGAATCTATTGACAAGGTTTTACCATCCCTCGTTATATGAATAATGGCATAATAGGTATTATCTTTTAGGTCACAAATCTCTATTTTATTGACCGTGATATCCGTCTTATCCATAACATCCTTCAGAAGGTCATGGGTCATGGGCCTTGAAAACTTTACGCCTTCTATTTCACTGGCAATTGCCGTTGCCTCGAGCAGGCCTATCCAAATAGGTAATGTCTGTTCACCATCAATCTCTTTTAAGATGATTATTGGACTATTCGTTACTGGGTCCATATTTAATGAAGATATCGTCATCGCTTTGAGCATAATAATTACTCTCCTACAATATTTTTGCTCACATTCTCTATACCTTCTATTTATCTTAAACAAATAGTAATTGTCAATATAACTTTATGGCCTCATTATATAAGACATTTTACTCAAAGACATCCCATTTATTTCATAAAATGACTTACCATGTTTATTAAGGCTTGTTCAAGGCTCTTTTTTAGAGTCCTTCTTAGGCTTTTTAAAAGGTAGTACCTTTCTTCCATCCTTAGATGAGACTTTTTTCATAGCTGGCTCTGCACTACCCTCAGAATCTGACTCTATAGGAAGCGGGCTTACAGCCTCTATTCTTATTTCATTTCCTTCCATTGTAAATGGTACACCATTGATATACTCTTCTCTCAATGTCCACGTAACCTTTCTCAGGGGCGTAGTTAAAATCAGAAGCTCCACCATAAACCAATTCTTTTTTATATCGGGTGTAATGGAGTCAATCCTGGCAAAAAAGGCCGGCTTTTCCCTATAATAGACCTCTACAACATCACCTATAGTGGCCATAATCTTCTCTTCTTCGCACGTGATTCTTTTTCCCCTTCTCTATAAGCACCATAATAATACATTTTACCTAAGGTAACAATTTTATTTGGCATAGATATCCTTTACAATTAAAAAATCTATAGGTATTTAATAAGATATCATTTTTTTTAAAAGGATAAGAGCAATGAAGGCTGATTATGATGTTATTATTATTGGGGCGGGACCAGCCGGCATTTTTGTTTCCCTAACACTCACTAAAATGGGCATCAACAGGATCCTGCTTATAGAACAGGGAAAAGACATTGCTAAGAGAGATAGGCGATCAGGTCGCGATCTCCTTTGCGGATGGGGTGGGGCAGGTGCCTACAGTGATGGAAAATTAAACCTGTCAACAGAGGTTGGTGGATTTCTGAATGAGCTTATACCCACCAAAAAATTGGAAACACTTTTGCAAGAAGCAGACAAAATCTATCTCAGCTATGGGGCACCTGAAAAGATTTTTGGGGCTAATTTGGGCGAAATAGAAACTCTTTCTGCCAATGCTCAAAGGGTTGGATTAACCTTTGTACCAACATTGATACGGCACATGGGGACAGAAAACTGTGTCTCTGTTTTAAAAAAGATGCGCCAAGACCTTATTGATAACATATCCATCAAGACTGAATGTAGGGTGGAAGAGATTTTAACTAATAAAAATGAGGTAACCGGTGTTAGGCTAACAGATGGCCAGATAATAAATAGCCGCTTTGTAGTGGCTGCCCCTGGCAGAATAGGGGCAGGATGGATGAAATCCCAAACTGATTTATTGCATTTATCCTCTCTTCATAGCCCAGTAGACATCGGACTACGGATAGAGGCGCCTGCACCTATTTTAGAGCCCCTCACAAAAGAGGCATATGAAGCCAAGCTGATCTATTATTCAAAGACATTCGATGACAAGGTGAGGACATTCTGTATGAATCCGTATGGTGAAGTCGTTCTTGAACAATCTGATGACATCATTACAGTTAATGGCCATAGTTACACCCAAAAAAAATCAAATAACACTAACTTTGCTATCCTCGTAAGTAGCACATTTACAGATCCCTTCCATAATCCAATTAAATACGGCAAGTATATCGCTTCTCTTGCTAATATGCTTGGAAAAGGGGCCATCATTCAGAGGCTTGGCGATCTTCTTGCAGGCCGGAGATCAACAGAAGAGAAGATTTTAAAATGCATTACAAAACCCACCCTCAATCAAGCAACTCCAGGCGATTTGAGCTTTGTTCTTCCGTATCGATATCTAAAAGATATCATCGAGATGCTTGAAATATTGGATAACCTCGCGCCAGGTATCTTTTCAAAACACACACTTCTCTATGGTATTGAAGTAAAATTTTATTCTCACCGAATAAAATTAACAAAACACCTTGAATCCGAAGTAAAGAATCTTTTTATAGCTGGAGACGGCGCTGGCGTAACCAGGGGCCTCATCCAGGCCTCGGTCAGTGGAATAATAACAGGAAAAGAAATTGCCAGGAGAATAAAACAATAATTGAGAGAAACCAGGATTCCTCTTAGGGCTAAGGTGCGAGAGAAAAATGAAAAAGAAAAAACTGATCTCTTTTGATTTAGATAACACCCTTATTGATCCCACCTATACAACCTTTGTATGGGAAATTGGTATCCCTCAGCTTTATGCAAAAAAACACAATATTACCATACCTAAGGCTACGTTTATAGTGATTGCCGAATATGAAAAGATTGGCGACTCAAGCTTAGAATGGTATGATATCACATATTGGTTTAAATATTTTGAGCTTCCAGGAAGATGGGAAAATTTGCTGGAGGCACATCGGGATAAAATCCGGCCATTCCCAGAAGTGAAAGAGGTGATAGAGGATCTGGCACAATACTATGATCTCATTGTTACATCAAATGCAGCCCGAGAATTTGTTGAAGTTGAGATAAAGGAAGCAGAAATTGAGAATTCCTTTGCCAGAATCTTTTCAGCTACATCTGATTTTAGACAGGTAAAAAAGACTCCTCAATTTTACACGCAAATCTGTGAAATCATGGAGACAGAACCATCCAGTGCTATCCATATAGGAGACCACTATGAATTCGACTATTTAATTCCAAAAAGTGTAGGGATAAAGGCATATTATCTGGATAGAGATGGAATAAAATCCAAAGATAGTTTTACGGTAAAAAATCTCAAAGAGTTTGCCGCCTTGATTAAAAACCTTTCAGGCCTATGTAATTCATACTCATCCTTTTTATAGGAGCCACTTACGTATTGTTCTTCGCTTGAAACCTCTGAATTCCAATCCCTATTATTAATGTAAGGCCTGCTGCAAAAAAGAGCGCCTGAAAGCCGGCCCATTGCCCAATGTAGCCCAAGATAACAGACCCGACAAAGGCCCCGGCATCGATCCCGCCTGTGAAGACACCAGTAACCTTTCCCCGGGTATCGATCGGCTCGTTGCGTATTGCCAGAGAGTTGAGGCATGGAAAAAGAAATCCGTGTCCACAGCCCGACATCAAACCCGATAGGACCAAAATCGCATTTCCCCCCAGGAACATCAAAATCAGAAGGCCTCCCCCGGTCAAGGTTAGTGCATAGGGTATGATATGGTCTTCTCCAATCCTGTCTGCGAGCCTTCCACCAAGGAGCCTTGTGAGAACTGCTGCTAAAGAATAGGATATGTAGTAAAGGGAAATGAATGCAATTTCCTGCTCTTTGGCAAAAGGAGAGACAAAGCTACCGGAGGCCGCCAAACCAAACCCAAACAGAAAGGCGAGTAAGGCCACGAATAGCATCTTTCTTTTAATGAAAACCGTGAAGAAGGACTGGGAAGATTTACTGGAGTCATGCACAAAAGATTCAGAGAGAGGGAGGTGAATTATCAGGCCAAGGGTCGCCATTCCTGTAGCAGCAAGAAAGAAGACAGAAGAACCGAATTCAGTGATTATTATCTCACCAATAACAGGTCCGATGGCAAGGCCCGTGAGGCCAGTGACCCCAAACATACCGATACCCTCATTTAAGCGCCCCTCAGGAACAATGTCAGCAATGTAGGTGAACGAAGCTGTAAAACATATTGCCAATCCTACGCCGTGTACAATTCGTACAAGAATAAGGGAAAGGTAGAAGTGAGAAAGGTTCCCTCGAAACAGGAGGTAGATAAGCGGAAGGACGCTCATGATACTACACCCAATAGTGTAGCTTCTCTTCCGCCCGATCCGATCGATCATATTCGAGATCCAGGGACGACAGAGAACAGAGGAGAGGGCGAAGACACCCATAATAATCCCTATGTCTGACTTAGAGCCTCCGTAGCTTGTAATAAGAAGCGGAAAGAGAAAGAAGGTGCCAAAACTTGATACGGTAAACAGATTAGAAAATGCCATGGTGATAAATGATGTATTATAAAGCATTAATAAGGATTCCTTTATTTTGGATCAATTGGGTAAAATCTTTGTCTGATTTAAGATTCATTTTTTTCTCTCATAAAAGAAAGGAGCTGCTCCTTAGACCGGCTTTATTATTTAATCGGCCATTCATCCCTCTCTTTGAGAACCTCCCGATAAACTTCAAGCGCTTCATTAACCGCAGGCATACCAGCATAGGTAGCAACCTGGAAAAAGATTTCTGTGAGTTTTTTTGGGTCACAACCAACATT
>DATKWM010000052.1:0-16429 GCA_035529575.1 Desulfatiglandales bacterium | reverse complement strand
AGAATTAACAAACGACGTGGTTAACATCTCAGAGACAATTTTCCCTAAGTTATCTTTCTTGGCTTCCTCGTTGAGACTCTGAAATTCTATGATTCCAATCTTTACCTTCTCACCTTTTATTATAATTTTTGGTTTTTCAATTTTTGGCGTCCTATCACCCAGACTTAACTTATAGCTGAGCAATTCAGAACCATATCTCCAATCAGGGGTTGATCTTACGATGCGTTTAGCTTCAGGTGAATACCAATATTCTTCTTTCCCTTTCCAACTTGTTTTCGGAATAGATCCACGCCTAATAATTTTGAAGGCTTTAAAGACACCCGCTTTTGTATTGATTGTTTCATATTTATCAACAATATACTCATTTTTAAAATGACGAATACCTTTTCTTGTCCATCCATCAAATTCATCATGCCATTTTTTGCCAACGAATAAAGGAAACTCTAACCTTTTTTCAGGAGGTTTCGGTATTTTTACCACAGATCGTTTTTCAACATTTATCGATACTATACACTGATATTTATTATTATAATATTCATTAAGTGTTATCCCCTTGTCATCCTTAACCTCCTCAACAAAACCTCCATTTGGTTTTGTTTCAATTATTGTCCTGCTGCGGGTAACTATTCCTTTTTTGCTAAATTCCTTTGTTACCCAACTGTCGCCAACCACCATTTTAGGGAAACTGGCAGACACTGTCTCACCAGGCAGGTGAGTCTGCTTCCTTGGTGTGGTTTGACACCCAGAAGTGAAAAATATGAAAATAAAACTTAACAACAAGGCGATAAACGTATAATATTTTTTAATCATCGCACTATCCTCCCTTATGGTTGATCTCTATAATTTACCATGCGTATAGCTTGCCACATACTGCAACAATATAGATTGCAACTAAGTGTTTTATCCCGTCCCACAATAGATATTGACATAGAATAAGATCATTGATCAACATTTTTATGGGTTTACGTTTTACTGTGGGGGATGATGGATAAATATGCTAATCAAAACATCAACAGATGTTTCCTGCATTTGGTTAACTGTGTCATATTACCGTTCGCTGAGTTCACTTTATCTAATCGTAATGTTTTTGCATCTGCAAGGATTAAATATAAGCGATTGTATTCAAATTCTGTCAAAGGGTTCGATTCCGGGCATACTCTTAACAGACAAGAACACACCTTGCACATCTTGCAATGCCTTTCCTATGCAATGCCTTTCACATGCAATGCCTTTCACATTGACACACAAGTAGCTTTATCTTAATGTACCGTGGTTAATAAAAATTTCGTATCACTTTTAGCGTCTGAGATAGTGCGCTGGCTTGAATTGACATTGTATCATATGAAGACCTTTTTTCTTATTGTTGTTATTTCAATAGTTACCTCAAAATTGGTGGTGACGATTCTCTTCCCTGTTTATTCATGCTCTCTCGTATATGCCCAGCCCTCCCCTGTTATCCAAAAATTCCATGGTATGCAGTCACATCAGCAAATCTCCACTTTAAGTGATCCTGATGCAATTCTAAAAAGAGCAGGAGAGATGGTGAAGGATGGAAATTACAAGAAAGCATTATCGATTCTTTTTCCGTTTACTTCAGAACCGATGAAATATCCAGCTATATATTCTGACTACATTGTCATCCTCTTCTGGAACGGTAATGCTGATGAGGCACTAAGCTTATTTGAAAACCTGCCTGCCTCATTCCCCAGTCATGCTTATCTTTTAAGAAATATGGCAAAAGCGTACTACGACAAAAAAGCCTTTTTAAAAGCTGCTTCACTATACAAAAAGGTAGTGAGACAGACACCGTTAGATCAGGAAGCACAGAAGGGTTTAGTGCTTAGCCTTATGCGGGTCGGTGACCTTGAAAGTGCATTCAACGCTAATGACAGATTTTTGAAACAGGTTCCGGATTCATTATCCCTCTTGCTAACCAAGGCTGAAGTTCTGACCAAACAGGGCAAATATCTTGAAGCCCTCGAGCTTTACCGCCTGCTTGCGACACGAAAAGATGTTGAGGTCGAGCAGATCTACACATTACGTGGTGATTTACTCTCCTCCCTCTCCAGTGATGACCAAAAGACTATCCTGAATGATCTTACAAAAGCGGCTCGAGAAGGGAACGAGAAAACACATTTAGACTACATGTTGGTGCTTATACTAACCAGGGATTATATGGGTGCTATACAGGCCTTTGAAACAGCAAACCTTGACTATACTCATTATCCCGATTATCTCCTTTGTTGGATTGCATGGGCCTACTTTAAAACTGGTAAAACAAAAAAAGCTAAAGACTATTATCAAAAAATCATTAACAGAAATCCATCTTATGTCCGGGCAAACATTGGTCTCACCTATTGCCTCTCTGTAGATGGGAAAAGTGATAAGGCCATTCAAGATTTGGAAAAACTACTAGCTGTAGCTCCAGACAATGTGGAAATCAGATTTGCCCGTGCATTTGCCAATGAAAAGGCAAAGAGGTTCTGGTCAGCTATTCAAGAATATGATCGCATTCTCGAATTATCTCCGGGAAATTCTGTTGCCCGCAAACTGAGACTGCGGGTCATGTCGGACATGGGAGCCAGTTCCTATGCCCTCGAACAGGCCCTTAGGGAATTTCCCTCTGACGTTGAGATTTATGACACCATCATGGGTGACATGGCAGTTGACCGCATTCGCTGGGGCGAGTTTAAGGAAGGCATAGATATTCTTTCCCCTTTAGTTGAGAGTAAAAAAACTCTCAGGTACAAGTCTGATTATATCATCGCACTCATCAAAGACAACCAAATGGATAAAGCGGTAGATGTTTACGAGAAGTTGGTTACAGAAGAGATACCGCTTCCACCATGGGTGCTTGAAGAAGTAGCGTGGGCATATCTATACCTTGATCAGCCGTATAAGGCCTTGGCGCTATGTGATGAGGCGTTGAAAACCCAACCACACTCGTTTAACGGTCGAATGGTAAAATTCTATACACTTCAGGAAATAAGAGAATGGAACATGGCCAGACAGGTACTCGATGAACTTGACCAAGAAATACCGCCATTTATAGGTAAAGACAAAAACATACACCCTAACTGGACCAAGCTTGATATCGCTCTTGCGAGAGGCTGGTTTCTTATATACGAGGATAGGTTACGGGAGGCAGAGAGATACTTCGAAGACCTTCATGAAAAGGCGCCGGCCCACACAGTTATACGTAACGGTCTTGCTCATGTGTATCTCTCGCGCGGATGGCCACGCAAGGCCCTCAGGGAGTTTAAGATCATTGAAACCCTTGAATCCGAATTTTTTAAGGCCCAAACTGGAAAGATAATGGGGCTTAATGAGCTTGCGTTTAAGGAGAAGGCCAGAGAGGAGGCAAAAAATCTACTATCTGCCTATCCCAAAGACAAAGATATACAAAGACTTGTTCGGGGACTTAAAGTTGAAGAAATGCGGGAATTCTCTACAGATGTCATTGTGTCAAGAGAAGATGATGACACTCAAGATATACGCTTTACAACCAACCTTTCTCAGCCCCTTTCCCTCTATACTAAACTCTATACTTTTCTTTTGTGGCAACAGATCCAGTATGAAAATCAGTCGAACCATTTTCGTCGTGTAGGCCTGGGAATCGATCATATCTTAAACAGTTCTTTTGATCTAAGGCAGCAGTTTTCAGTCAACTATGATAATGGAGACGATTTTGGATCTTTCTCACTCATTAATTTTCATCCTGATGATTACTGGAGCTTGAATTTTTCTTACGACTCTTTTACAACCGATATACCCGCGCGTGCCAGCGTTTATGATATTAAGGCTAATAAATTTGATATGGGAATAACATACAGAGAAAGCGAGTGGCGCAGTTATAACCTTTCTCTTTCTCATCTCACATTCTCGGATGGCAATGATAGAGATCAGGCTCTGTTCGGCTATGAGCAGGGTTTGTGGGTGAAAAATGATTGGAAAATGCGTCTCTTTCTCAATTTATATGCATCTCAGAATACCCGTGATGATGCGCCATACTTTAATCCAAAGAGCGATTGGAATCTTTCGGCTACTCATATGACCGAGCATACGGTTTGGCGTATTCTTAATCGATCTTTTACGCACCGCCTTTTTCTCTCTCTGGGCAATTATAACCAGTCCGGATTTTCCAATAATGTAGTTGCCTCCATCCGTTACGAGCAAGAACATGAGTTTTCTGACACACAGGCTTTGCTTTGGGGCACTAATTTAGCTCGAAATGTTTATGATGGTGAATCAGTAAACGGTTTCAGCTTTTATTTAAACTTTAGGTGGCTGTTCTGATGACAAAGAATTTATTTATTATCATTATAACATGTATTATCGTCAGCCTTCCAAACAGTATACTGGCTAAAGGGATGCAGCCAGGCGAGTATCTTGTGGTTTGCTATCACAATGTTCCAATAAAGGCCCACCCAGGTAATTCCTATGGTGTGTCACAAAACATCTTTATTGAACAGATGGAGTACCTGAGAACCCACGGGTACCATCCCGTGTCCTTAGGCGATATCCTGAGTGCTAGAGAGGGCAAGAAAGATCTTCCTGATAACCCCATACTTCTGACCTTCGACGATGCATATATTTCTTACTACAATTTTGTCTTCCCAGTTCTCAAGACTTTTGGCTATCCATCTCTATTAGCAGTGGTCGGTTCTTGGATTGACAACCCTCCAGACGGGCTTCCAGAACCCCTGATGAACTGGGATCAAATTAGAGAAGTTGCTCAAAGTGATCTCGTCGAAATTGCCTCTCATACCTATGACTTGCATAAAGGGATTCGATACAATCCACAAGGGAATGTGGGTCCAGCAGTGAATGTATTCGCCTTCGACCCTGACACAGAAACCTATGAGACAGAAGATGAATACAGGGCCAGGATCGAGTCTGATTTCATAGCGCAAAATGGCTTGTTTACAAGGAAACTTGGTTTCACCCCGCGTGCTGTAGTCTGGCCATATGGAAAGTTTAATCACATAAGCATAGAGACGGCACACAAAGCCGGTTGTCTCTTTACTTTTACACTTGAAGAGGGCATGGCCCATGTGGAGCGCCTTCATGCCATTAACCGGAATCTGATTTTAAATGACACAATGAAGAGCTTTATCAAAAATACCACCGTCCTTTATAAGGAGAAATCCTTGATAAGGGCTGTACAGATCGACCTGGACCTGGTTTATGACCCCAGCTCATATGAAGAAACCGACAAAAAACTTGGCAAACTAATAGACCGTCTCGTGGACATGAAGGTCAATACAGTGTTTCTACAAGCCTTTGCAGATCCAGATGGCTCAGGCAATATACAAAGTGTCTATTTCGCCAACAGGATCTTGCCTGTGAAAGCAGATATCTTCAGCCATGCTGTTCACCAGATGATTATACGAGACATGAAAGTCTATGCGTGGATGCCAACATTGAGTATCGTGCTTCCTGATAAAAAACTTAATGAAAGCCTGAGAGTATCTGAACTTAACGAGGGAAATGTTAGGCCTAGTCGATCCTGGTACAAAAGACTTACACCCTTTAGTCCCACGGTTAGAGATCTTGTTCGAATTATGTACGAGGATTTGGCAGCCCATTCTCAGATACATGGCATTTTATTCCAGGATGATGCATACCTCACAGACACGGAAGACTATCATCCGCTGGCAGTTTCCACCTATAAGGCCGCTTTTAAAGAAGATATGATTCCCGATAATCTCCCGAGGGATCCTGAGCGTGAAATGAACTGGGCAAAGCTTAAGACCGAGACATTGATAAACTTTACAAAAGAGATAATGGAGGGAGTAAGAAAATATCGCCCGGAGGCCAAGTTTGCAAGAAATCTTTATGCACCAGTCCTGACTAACCCTGAATCAGAAATATGGTTTGCTCAGAACTACGAGCTTTCCCTTCAGGAATACGATCAGGTAGTCATTATGGCGTATCCCCAGATGGAGGAAATAAAGCGTCCTTTAGTGTGGCTTAGGGAACTGGTTAACAAGGCAAAGAAATATCCTGAATGGTCAAAAAAGACAGTATTTAAAGTGCAGGCATATAATTGGAGGAGAAATAACTGGATTGAAGACAGCATCCTTCTTAAAGAGATACGAGATATTCTCGCCACAGGGGGTAGGCATATTGCCTATTACCCAGATAATTTCTTATTGGATAAGCCTATGGCAAAAAAGATAAGACGTGAGATGTCAACTTGTACCTATCCATTTATTCAATGAAAGCAACAATGCTCACATTCTTTCAGTTTGTTAATGATTTTGTGTATCTGTACCCCCTCTTGATGAGTTTTGTCTGGGTCATTGGCTCACTCATATTTTACTGGCGTCTGGAGCGGGGGTCCGATAATCTTCCTACCATTAAAGAGTTTCCGTTTTTTTCTGTACTGGTTCCCTGCCATAACGAAGAAGCACAGGTACACAATACAGTAGTTCAGCTTTTAGAACTTGATTACCCGAAATACGAAATCATTGTCATAGATGATGGCAGCACAGACACAACAGCTTCTATAATCCACGAGCTTTCCGAGAAACATGAACAGGTGCGGGCTGCGTATCTAAAGGAAAATCAAGGCAAGGCAGCTGCTTTGAACATTGGTTGCCTGATTGCCAGAGCTGATTTAATCCTCACGATAGATGCCGATGCGCTCTTGGATTCAAAGGCCCTCAAATGGATAGCGTGGCATTTCATCAAATTTCCCAGAGCAGGCGCTGTTACTGGAAATCCACGAGTACTTAATCGAACAACTCTCCTCGCCAAGATCCAAACCGGAGAATATTCTACTATCATCGGCCTCATAAAAAGGACCCAGAGGATACTTGGAAAGGTCTTGACCGTGTCTGGAGCGATAGCTGCCTTCCGCAGACAGGCGCTCGTGTCGGTAGGATTCTTAGACACAGATATGGTCACGGAAGATATAGATATTACCTGGAAGCTTGAGAAGCATTTTTGGGATGTTCGCTATGAGCCTCGTGCTATTTGCTGGATACTTGTGCCTGAAACGCTCAAGGGTCTCTGGAGACAGCGCTTGCGTTGGTCCCAAGGTGGTGTGGAAGTGCTCAGAAAGCATATAGATATCTGGCAAGACTGGAGACAGCGCAGATTATGGCCGATATACGTGGAATATGTGTTCAGCGTAGTCTGGGCATACACTTTCTGGACACTTGTTACCCTTTGGGCCCTAACAGAAATTTTTACCCTTACCTTGCCGGTACGGTTTGCACCTCCCATACCTCCAGCATGGGCTGGGTCGATTCTTGCCCTTACGTGTGTAATCCAGTTTGTGGTCAGCCTATTTGTGGACCATATTTATGAAAAGAGAATGGTACGATACTTATTCTGGGTTATCTGGTATCCCTTTATGTACTGGATGATCAGCTCCCTGACGGTATTAGTAGGTGCCCCCAAAGCACTTCTCAAGAAAAAGGGGACGAGGGCTGTTTGGCAAAGCCCTGATCGTGGGATTTCTAAACCTTAGCTTCATTTATCGATACTATGCCAGAGATCGAGATCATAAATAATACAAAGTTAAAGAGCTTTCTTAGGAATGTTAGCGAGTGGAGCTTTACCACACTTGTGTGGGCTTTGTGGCTATACTTATTTCTCCCACTTTTGAATATAATCCTGTGGTTATTGGGAATACATTTTTTTTATGTGGAAGTAATTGAGAAAGCAGGCTATTTACAATTGCTGAACCTTTTTTACAAAATGGGTTGGAGCATTTTGGTAGTGTTTGCTGTACTCCGTTCCTGGGGTTATTATAATTATCGTAGGTTTGGAAAAAAAGACAGGCGTAAGTTCGTATCTTCTACGACTGCCGAGCAATTGTCTGGACTTTTTAATCTACCGCCTGAGCAGATCGTAGAGTTGCAATCAAAAAAAGAAGTGATATGGCCCCTATAACACAAAATAAGACATGGTAAACACCTATTAACTCTCATATCTATTGCACGTCACCAAACCTCAAACATGTTTGATATGATTTTCATATGTCTATTTTTTAGTTTTTATAGCGCGATAACAATTATACATTCTGATTTCCTTGACAGTCTGATAATAGAGATGTTTACCTAAGGCTGCTCATAGTTGGCAACGTAGAAATCATCAATAATGCCCTCTGCTTTTAAACTCTTACCATACGCCCTGGCGGATTCCTTGGTGGCAAAATGGGAAACCCTGACCTGGTACAAAACCTTTCTTTTCCCTCTCCTTTTTATCCAAAAAGCATCCAATTTTTTCGTTTTTAGATATTTCACATATCTTTCAGCATCTTGTGATTTTAGGTATGCAGCGACCTGTAAAGTGAATGGGTCAGTGACAACAATTTCAGTGGTCTTCTCCTTTTCATAAAGTGCTCTCTTGGTTCTGATAAGATGGCTGGTTGTATTGACCATTAAAGTTATAACCCCGATAGCCAGGACAGTGATCATTGTCCACTCAAGGATGAGCTTTGACCTTCTGGAGCGTTTGATGAGGTTGATCAAATCCCTTGCTCTGCCTATTAGTTCAAAGGCTGCAGAGGTAATGAGATTGAAAAGAGAACTCCCCATCTGTCTCACCACTTTCCATAGTGTAATTCCAACCTTGAATTGAGCGGAAATTTTTTGCTCTGTCGGTTCCAGACCTGGAGGATTAAAGCCTGCCCGGAGCGTCTTCAATTGCATTTCGTCAAGGCTACCTAATAATTTACGGGCCTGTTGGAATAGGTGTGTGGTTCGTTCTGTCTCATGGGTCCAGTGAACACAAGCTGCAATACCTCTCAAAAGTTTATGTCTTTCACTGCTCAGCCTAAACGCCTGAAGATATATTCTTAGCGCCCATTCATCAGCACGGCCGTCTCTAAGAAAAAGGGTTGCGAGATCTTTAGCAATGTCAACGTCGGTATCGCTCTCTCCCTTTAACCCACCATACTTCTGGCTGGTCAAAACCTGTCGGTACGTTTGAAGAGCAAGGAAATCAGTTCGGCCCTCTGACAGATAAAACCGTGCGAGTAAATGCTGGATAATAGTATTCTCCGGTTGCGCTTCGCCTATTCGGAAGGCAAGCTCATAGTGATCTGTTTTAAGCCCACCATGGCTTTCGACTTGTTGCAACCAGTTCTCCGCTACCTCCTCATCTTCGGGATGAGATTTGAGATAAGCGATTATAAAGGTTTCAGAGGAATGATTTTTATCGGCACGTGCAAGGTAGAAACGAGCGAGGCGAGCAGCAAGTTTTGCGGATTCTTTCCTTTTTACAAGAGGGGAGAGAAGGAAGCTATCCAAAACAGCAGTAGCTTTGTTAAAGGCCTCTTCAGCTCCACGGTATGCACCGACTCTTTCCCAGGTAGTAGCTTCCCTGATCAAACGCTCAATAGCCCTAAGACCTAACCGGTTCGAAAACCACCCAACTGCCATAAAGACCACTATCATGATTGCCAATGCTGGCACAAGAGACCAGTCGAGCCCTATGTGAGGATGAAATACCGGTAAAATCCAAAGACTTATGAGCCATCCCAGGATAACTGTGGCCCAAATACAAAGAGATATGTGTCTCAAGGTATAAAACATAAGGCACCTATAAAAAAGTGATCAAAGATGGGCATGACATTAGCTCTCAGGGCACATTAGGGTGCCCATGAAGGAAATAATATTGTTGAATCATTGAGCGTTTCATCTCTAAGAATATTCTCGTATACTTTTTGACCTTCACGTAATGCTATTCTCACCGGATTGAGCGTTGAATCATTCGCTTTGTATCCAGTAATTGGGCCTACCTTTTCAAATCGTATATCAGAGGGAATGGCAAATTCCCTATGCGGTTCACCGTCTGTTGCCTTGATCATAAAATCAGCCCATATTGGGGTAGCGCCACGGCCTCCGGTAATTCCACTGCCTTGTGTATCCCACAACCCTTCTCCCTTATCGTAGCCCACCCAGACCGATGTGCTCAGTGTTGGAGTAAATCCAGTAAACCACGCATCATAATAACCATCTGTACTACCGGTCTTACCAGCTGCGGGAAGATCAAATCCGAGGCGCCTCACAATAGATCCCGTACCTTCATCCACAACGCCACGCATCATATCCACGACTTGATATACAAAGCTCGCATCGAGAGATCGTTTCCCGCTCACAATATGTTCTTCCAATACCCTGCCGAGGGCATCTTCAACCCTTGAAATCCAAAAGGTCTCATGCCTCACCCCGCCAGTGGCAAAGGTGGCAAAGGAAGAAGCCATCTCCAGAGGACTAACGCCGGATGTCCCCAGCGCAACAGAATAAACTGGCTCTAAATGGCTTTCGATCCCACAACGGCGTGCAGTCCTAATGACTTCCTCGGGACCAGTTTTTTCTACCAGCTGAGCGGCAATAGAGTTGACAGATTTCATAAGTGCCCTTTTCAAGATCATAGGCCCCTCATGTTTCAGCCCAAAATTCCTGGGAGACCAGTCTTTGGCTCCAATTACCGGAATCGTTACAGTCTGGTCAACGAACACAGTCGCAGGATTTATACCCAACTTTTCAAGAGCGGTGTAATAGAGAAAGGGTTTAAAACCTGATCCGGGCAGGCGTTTATTTTCTACTGCACGGTTATATTCCGTCTCAGAATAGTCGCTTCCCCCAATTAAGGCTTTGATAGCCCCAGAGTTTGTTTCAACAGCCACCAGCGCACCCTGTGGACGGACAACCTTCTCACCACTACTCTCATTGGTCTTTGTCTGAACACCCATCATCTTTTCAAGCTCTATCAATCCCTTTTGTAGTGATTTTATCGCTTGGGACTGAAGTTGAGGATCAATTGTTGTGGTAACCTTCAGTCCTCCATGATGGACAACGTTCGGCCCATATCGCTCTTCAAGACTTTTCACGACAATATCGAGAAAATAGCTTCCTGTGCGTGCCCGAGCTGGAAGCTTCTGAAGATTTAATTCAGCATATGAGGCACGATCCGCCATGGCCTGAGTGATGTATCCAACTGCCACCATTCTTAATAAGACAACCCGCTGACGCTTCTTGGCCCGATCATAGTGACTATATGGATTATAGCGTGTCGGCGATTTAGGAAGACCTGCCAACAGTGCGGATTCCGCTAATGTCAATTCCGAGGCCGGCTTACCAAAAAATGTTCTGGCTCCCTGTTCAATTCCATGCGCCCCCACACCAATAGGAATCTGATTAATATATGCTTCGAGGATCTCGCGTTTGCTGTATTGAGATTCGATTTGCAAGGCTACCAGCAATTCACGAAATTTTCTCATATATCTTCGCTTAAAGCTGAAGAAAAGATTCTTGGAAAGTTGTTGCGTGATAGTTGAGGCCCCCTGAACCTGTCCTGGCTTAAAAAGTGTTATCCAGAGAGCTTTTAATGTTCGTAGCTTATCAATGCCATGGTGCTCCCAAAAGCGGTGATCTTCAGTGGCTACAACCGCTTGAATAAAATGCTGTGAGACCCTGCTCAATGGGATAGATTCCCGGCCGCCGATAACCATAATCTTTTCACCTGTAGCTGCATAGATCTCCGTAGGGGGAGTTTCTATGATTCGGATCAATGGTTCAGGCACACGGGGCAAATCTTTCACTGCCACAAAAAACATGCCTATACCAGCAAGAGCTGCAAAGCTCGACAGAGCCAGTGCTACATAGAAAACGATACGTAACATGCGTATAATGATTGCGGTATGCGTCATTATCACATCCAGTCATTTTTACTTTTCACGTTGATATTCGGTTCTAACTCTTTTTCTTCCAGATACGATCGTAGCGCCCACACAGCCCACTCACGGCCCTGTAATAAAATCACCTTACGTCCCGTACCGTCTTCGATTTCAAAGCCGAGTTCAATAAATCCTGACACGGCTTCATCAGAAATACCCACTCTGACTATATGGCCGGGTATACTCAAAAGCATTTCTGGCTGCGAAACCACGCTCCTAAGATCTTCTTGAGGCAAGGATTCCAGTGCTGCAAAAAATCGATCAGCAGAATAGATACGATTTTCAAAGCTTGGTAAATCGTCAAGCGTACCTGCCAGCGCCATCTCAACTCTTTTAATATATTGTATCAAATTTGATTGAATTTCTAATTCTCTCAACACCCGATTGTGAGCATTCAAAAGATATATTTTTAGATTATCACCTGTTTTCTCAAGGTAGGTCCGAACCCAGGATCCATTGCTGAAAAGCCTGAGGATCTCAAAGGGTGAGGCAATTTTTTGAGCTATTGTCTGGGGAAGCGTGAGATATATTTTTCTGAAGTGCTCGGAAGATAGCATAATCCCCTTGTTGGGTAAAATATTTAATGCCATCTGAGTAAATGTGGTGGCTCCGCGGGCCTCACGCTGTAAAAATTGACGGTCAGTGACAATCTGGTCAAGTGTCTGTCGAGCCGTTACAGTTCGATGACCTATTTCCCAAATTGCCCCGGATTCAGGTCGCTTAGAATTTGTTGTAACAAGGTAGGATCCGACTGTTTGCTCAAACCAGTCGAACCTCAGCTCCGATATAAAAACACCGAAAATAAATAGAATCAATACTAAATGCCGTATGGCAAACAGTCTTTTTGCCCATTCTTTGAAATCTCTTGGTTCATACCATTCCATCATGCCTATATTTACGTATAAATTTCTTCTTATCTCAAGTCTGCTCTGCTTTGCCTTATAATGTCAGGATCGCTATATCTTACCTGTAAAAACTAATTTTCTCAAACAAACAACGTGACAATCAAAAAAGGGTCTTTACTAAGACCCTTTACTTACGTGAAATGAACTATTAAAGCGATAGGATTACCTGTAAAGGCAGCTCAGTGCAAAAAATGAAAATTATGTCTCATTATTGAAGGCGTCTCAACATATCCGGATTTTATCGACAATGATCGTTGCAATTCTATCGTTTTCTTACAAGAACTTCATAATCTTTATCCTTTAATTCCTTAACCAGTTTATCGACATTCTCAGTATCCACTTGAACAACTATATCCTTACCTCCTATTTCAGTGGAAGATATCATGTGAAGAGTCAAAATTTTCATACCCTTCCGAGATGTTGCTTTACATATATCCTCAAGCATAGGTTTATCAGTTTTACTCACTACCTCAACGCGTGTACCAGGCATACCAATACCAAGAGTTGGATTGGCGATCTTATAGAAGAAATCATTTGTAGTTACTATACCTATCAATTGTCCATTTCTTTCCACAACTAATAATGAGCCAACCTTTCTATCCTGAGCTATGGCCAGGGCCTCTTCAACGGTCATTTCGGGAGTTACAGTAACGGGATTTTTTTCCATTATTTCTTTTACAGTTGTATTTCCAAGAAGATAGCCAATTTCCCAGACACTGAGAGATGTCGCTTTAGAGGGTGTATATGCCTCTAACCTGTGTTCTGTAACAATACCCACGAGCTTTCCTCTGTCTACTATGGGCAAGCGGCGAATCTTGTGTGCATCCATAATCTTTTTTGCATCTGAGATAGTTGTGTTACTTGGAACATTGACCACATTCATTGTCATTACATCTTTTACGTACATTGCTTACCTCCTTTTCTTTTTGGTTGTTATTTCTTTGCATACACTTATCAAAGTGTTACACGCAATTTTTTCAGTTCGATGTAATTATTTCTTTTTTTATTGACCATGGTACTATAAGCATAAAAGATAATTATTTCAAAATAAAAAGGATCGTGAAGATATTCCTAAAAAGATAATCAATAAGATGGATTTTTATATCAGAAAAATGGATGAGGTTATAGATCTCGCCTGTAAACCTAAGTCCTTCGATTCATAAGTTCTGTTACGAACTTATTTACTCAGGACTTAGTACTGAGTGAGCGATAGCTCTGACCTAACCTTTTAAAATACATAACTGTATTTGTGAATCGAAGTACTAAGGTGAAACAATAGGCTCCCCTTCTCCCTTTAGTAACATTTCACCATATTTATCAATAAAGATATCAAGGTCTTTTTGCCAATGAGGCATAATATTAAGCCCTTCTACCTTTAGCTGCCTGTTCTCAAGAATGGAATTGAGTGGTCGTATTGCAGGCGTGGGATACTCCTCACTGGTACAGGGCAAAACAGGGATTGTAATTTCCATTTTTTCTAAAAAATATTTTGCCCACTCATACTTGCTACAATAACCTTCTGATGTGGCATGATAAACGCCCTCTTTTCTCTTGTCTATCAATACCTTAATTTGCTGGGCCAGCCTATACGACCATGTAGGAGAACCAATCTGATCGTTAACAACATATATAGATTTTTGGTCCTTTTTCATGGCCAATTGAAGTATCTGTTTTAAAAAGCTATCTCCCCTCACACCATAAATCCAACCAGCCCTGATAATAATATAATGTGGAGTATTTTGCTTCACAGCCATTTCGCTCTCCATCTTTGTTAAACCATAACGAGAGAGGGGACTCGTGGGATCATCTTCAAAGTATGGTTGTGGTAGTCTCTTTCGGCCATTGAATATAAGACCTGAAGATATATGAACAATAATTTTGTCATATCTGGCTGCCCCCTGTGCCAAGTTCCTCGGGCCCTCCACATTAACTCTCTCAGCTAACTTTTTCTCTTTTTCGCACTCGTCAACGTTGGTAAAGGCAGCACAATTAAGTATTATATCAGGCGATAATTGATCAATACTCATTATTACCTTGTCCCAACTGGTAATATCCAGCTCTTCTTTGTTTGGGGAAATGATTTCATAGTCATCTTTCAAAACTTCTTTGCACTCACTGCCAAGTTGTCCGCTTGAGCCAGTCAATAGAATCCTCATTCTCGCAATCCTCCAAGTTTATGCTGTTAGAACGTCCTGTTGAAATACACAAAAATAGTATAAAACATGATATCTATCTTGTTCACACGATGTATAATTTCCTGATGAGCTTTAATATGGTTCGCATTTATCCCCTAAAACGTCCCAATTATTACTACTATAATCATCAAAATTGTATTTAAAAGCCCTAAAATATTAAAAAATATCCTACAACCAACTTATCCTGTGCGAATGCTTGTAAGAGGCAAAATGAAATTAACTATAGCATCAAAGTACCTCTCCCCTCCCACAACATATGTATCATTGTGCCCAGCCCCATGTATGGGTAAAAACAACTTTGGCTCTGGGGCTTGTGCAAACAACTTTTTACCCATAGAAAATGGGACAATCTCGTCATTGTCACCATGTATTATTAATTTTGGAATACTCACATTGGCAATTTTACAAATAGTATTGTAATGATGGGGTAAAAAAGGTGAGAAAATGAAAAATGGGGAAATAGTTTTTGCCATATCCTTAATGGATGTAAATGTGCTTTCAATTATCAAACATCTCGCCTTTCTGTGTAAAGCCACCTCTGTGGCTACGGAACCTCCTAATGACCGCCCAAAAATTGCAATCCTCTCCGAAGAAATCTTCTCAATACCTGTGAGATAATCATATGCTGCTATTCCATCAATATATATTCCTTTTTCCGAAGGCCTGCCTGAACTTTTCCCATAACCCCTATAGCTAAATAGAAAGACTGAAATACCTTTTTTTACCAAAAATTTTACATTTTCAATTCTATGAGAAATATTACCGGCATTTCCATGACAAAAGATAAGTACCGGAGACTTCTCAGATAAAGGGAAAAACCAACCGTGTAGTCTTTGACCATCAGGGGTCAGGAATTGAATATCCTTGTAGAATAACTCCCAATTTGATGGGTTATCGTCAAGCTGTCTATCCGGATGAAATATAATACTGTTCTCTATGAAAGGATAAAAAACTATACCGGCTCCTATTACAATAAGCAAAATTGGTAATAGAAAAATATTAGGAATGTTCATTTATCTATCGTGACGAAATGGGTAGGTCGAAATTGTTAACTTAAAAAGTATAGAAAAATTAACATGTTAGATTGAGACCTTTGCATAACTCATATTTCCTTAAAGAGGATGGGCTTTTCTTCAGTTTCCCGATCCAAGGATCGGGACTTAGTCTTTTCAGCAACTTATCTATGAGGGAGTTTTGCCCCCTCCGCATTGCCCCGATAAATCGGGGCCTGCGGTTTCCCCCACTGATAAGTTGCGAAAAGACAGCGCCCTTCGACTCGGCCGAGCCTTTCGGTCTCGAGCTCTAGGCCGAGAGGCTCGTCGCGGGCCACCAGTCACTTCAGAAAAGTCCACCCTCTTCATTGGGGTGATAAAAATTGCCAGGTTTTGCAAAGCTCTACTTTGTGTAAGTGCTATGTGCTATGCTCATTGCTCTTTGCGTAGTCGCAGCTCCGCCCCTTGAGTTACAGATAGGATTGAATATAGCTTATTGATATTAATGAAAAAAATAATAATTTTATTGAAACAGAGTAGCGTTCAGAATATGAACATTTCTTCTGGCAAATGTCAAGCAAAAAACAGGAGTGTTCGAAATGAGGTAAAACATTATCACGCGTGTTTGCGGCTTGCCTG
>DATKWM010000051.1:0-15420 GCA_035529575.1 Desulfatiglandales bacterium | reverse complement strand
ATCTAAGAGCATCAAGGAGGTATTTCCCTGGATCGACATCAGGAGGTTATTGAAGTTATGGGCAATGCCTCCTGCTAAAGTGCCAATGGCTTCCATCTTTTGTGCCTGGAGGAGTTGGGATTCGAGGTTCTTTTTTTCTGTGATGTCCTCATAGGTTACAATCTGATTTCCGTTCCTTAGCATCACTGACCTAAAATAAATGCCTTTTTGAGATCCATCTTTACAGCTAACCTTGAATTCCCTTGGTCGTATGGCACCTAATTTTGCCCCACTCAAATCATTAAGCCATGTGGAAATGACCTTTTTTTTATATGCAGAATCAGGGTATGCGACATTGAACCATAGCTTTCCTGTTGGGATATCTTCTAAGGTATAGCCAAATATCTCGGTAAATGTATGGTTAATATATTCATATCTGCCCGTAGCATTAATAATTGACATACCAAAGGGAGCATTCTCAGCAAGGGTTGCGAATCTTTCCCTTTCACTCTGTAGGTTTTGTTCCATTAATTTCCGTTCTGTAACATCCCGTAAGATACCCCGAAATCCACTGGGATTGCTCTCTGAATCTTTTATTAGAGATGCGGAGATCTCAACAAACTTTTTCGTCCGGTCTTTTCTTATAAGCTCCCAATCAAGAATTTTGGAAGGTACCCCTGTTTTGTATATCCTATTGAAGCCTTGATACACTTTCCTGGCATTATCTCCATCCATATATTTTCGGTTATTCATACCCATTAATTCGTCATTGGTGTATCCAAATATTTTGCACAGGGAGTCATTCACAAATGTAAAGTTGCCAGCGATATCAACCTCATAGTAGCCTTCTTCAATACTTTCAAGGATGGTGCGGTATTTCTCTTCGCTCTCCCGCAGTGCATCCTCGGCCTGCTTGCGGGAGGTGATGTCAATGGATGTTATAATGGCCCCCTCTGTAAAAGGAGATATGTTTACATTCCACACTATGTCGTCATATTCTAGTTCAGTAAATTCCTTTGACTTGCCTGACTTAATACAGTCCATCAATTCTGCACGCATATTTATTTTATGCTTTCCAGCATAATCTTCCGTGTACATCCTATCTCCTACATCAGGTAATCTACCACCAGATCTCTGCTTTGCTGTATTTTCTTTTGCTTTATTGAATCCAGTCACTCTACCTTCAAAATCCACTGTTATAGTTTCGATAGGATTATTCATAAATAATGTACGGTAGAGATCCTCGTTTTCCTGCAGTTCTGCTGTGCGTTCTTTTACAAGTTCCTCAAGATGATCGCCGGATCTCCGTAGTGCGTTCTCTGCCTCTTTAAGCTTAGTTACTATTTCTGTTAGTTCGGCATTTCTTAGCGATAATTTGAGTTGAGCCTTTTCTCTTAAAATTTCAAATAAATAGGAATATCCAAAGACGACCAAGAAGGACACCATGAACCGTATTTTAAAATCTATGGTATACGTAGTAAAAAATGGTGAGATATTATCAATAGATAAAAATAAAATAGAGGGAAGTAGCAATAGTAATGTTGTAATTGACCCTCTTTTAGGACCAAGAAGAAATAGGGTAAACAATGGAAAAGTAAAATACCATAGATATCCTGTATTATTGACTCCTCCAGTCACAAGAGCATGGAAAAAATAAGCAGCACCGATAGAAATGCCACAATAAATAGTATACATATAATTTCCACTTTTTCTTAAATGGAACTGATTGAAAATCAATACTGCCGCCACAATAAGAACGAAAAACCCGATCGTGAAACTTCCTTTGATTAAATCAACAATACCAAGTGGTATTAGAATTATCAGGGCAATAATAGTCATGATATTTATCATTATTACTTTGCGCATGATTTCAATGTCGTAGTCTTCATACATGCCACTCGTAAAAATATTATTCATTAGTTGCTTAAACTGACTCTCGCTTGTTTTCATTTTGTTCCTCTACAATATATGGGTATAGTTGGACTGTTTTTTATAAATCAGAAAAGATGCTGATAATTATAAGGGGTCACAAATCATATATAGCCTTAATGCAATATTTTAGGATCGATTTTCCCAATCAACATTTATGCTTTCTTGCTTTATGTATAACATTCCGGATGCAAGAAGTTATTACAATATCTGAAATTTAGCTCAAGAAATTTCTTGCAATCTATGTAACTTTCCGTCAAGTTTATTCCATTCATCTTTGCTTAATCTGCCCCTGATATACAGCCGAATCCAGTACTTTTTAATGTATGGAGATAGTGAGAAATGCGTAAGCTAAAATGGATGATTTTAATCCAACTTTGTGTCATATTACTCAGACCGTTACCCAATGCAGCATCCCAGGAGAAACTAACTGCGCCCACCATACAGGGTAAGGACTTAAACCTTACCATAGTCTATGATAATAATCCTTACGACAATAGATTAGATACCAGATGGGGTTTTTCTTGTTATGTACAGGGGACAGAAAAGACAATCTTATTTGATGTTGGCGGTGAGGGTTCAGTCCTTTTGAGCAATATGAAAAAACTCAATATTAACCCTAAAGGAGTAAATGCAATAGTTCTCTCTCACGTTCATTATGACCATATTGGAGGGCTATCCTATTTTTTAAAATAAAATCATAATGTTACTGTTTATATGCCACAATCTTTGCTCCAAAGTGTTAAGGAAACAGTCAGACAGGCAGGCGCCCGAGTAGCTGATGTTAAGAAACCAATAAAAATCTGCGAGGATGTCTATTCCACCGGTGAACTGGGAGACTTTATAAAAGAGGAATCGCTTATAATAAAAACATCTAAAAGATTAATAGTAATTACGGGGTGTGCTCATCCTAGGGTTGTAAGCATAGTGAAAAGGGCAAAAGAGATGCTCAAATCCGATGTCTATTTGGTCTTAGGTGGATTTCATCTTTGCTGGATGAGTCTTTCGAAAGTAAAGAAAATAATTAATGGGGTTAAAAAAGAAGGTGTTAAGAAGGTGGCTCCATGTCACTGTTCAGGTGATATCGCCAGAAAGCAGTTTGAGAAAGCGTACGGAAAAGACTTTATCCTTGTAGGGGCAGGTAAGACGATAACAATAGAAGATGCCTTCTGACTCTATAAAACTAGCAATAGCTGGTTTTGTCATGGGGTGGGGCCCATGTCTCTCACGTATACTGCTCCGTTACTTTTGCCTTACATTGGGGCCACCACAACAACGTGGCAGGATGGTTTAAAGGTTGGGGTCGTCTTTTCGATTGGTCGACTTTTGGCGCTTGCCATTTTGGGTGGGCTTGTAACAATGGCCTTTAGCCGTATCAATCAATTTTTCCCGCCTCAAAAGTCCGGTTGGGTCTATGGAATCGTCTCTCTCTTTATGATTGTAATGGGTATTTGTATTATTTTAGGTAAAGGCTTTAACATACCTATCGGAAATAAGATGCTAAATAGAGGAATTGAGAGTATGCTTCTCTTTGGGTTTTTTATGGGGGTTGCTCCCTGTGTGCCATATGTGGCAATCTTTCCTTATATTGCCTGTATAGCAGAAAATGACGTTTTAGCCGGTATGTGGTATGCAACAGTTTTTGCTTTAGGCACAGCCATTGCTCCCATAGTATTAGGGGGTTTCATGGGTTTCTTGCCTGGCAAAGTATTGAAGTCGATGAAATTGCTCAAAACTTTTCAGGCAGTGTGTGGAGTAATCCTTATTCTTTTCGGATTTCAGCTTTTATATTATGTAGTACATGTGCTTATGTGAGGTTGAAAGGGGTTTAGAATATGGTAAAAGGCCTTTCCATGCTTAGAAAAACTAAGAGCGTGAAAAACATCAACTCGTTAGCCTCCATAGGGGAAAAGACCATCATTGGTGAGCAGGTGTCCTTCGAAGGCATTATCCGGGGCAACGAAGATCTGATCATCAATGGCTCTGTAAAGGGCAGCATCGAACTGGAGAACTGCGGTCTTACCGTCGCTCCCAGGGGGCAGGTGGAGGCGGAGATCCGCGCCCAAAACGTGAGCATCAGGGGACAGCTGATCGGCAATATCAAAGCAATTTCCAACGTGGAGATCACCAGGGAAGCTGACTTCAGCGGCCAGATCAAAGCCAAACGAGTTTCAATAGAGGATGGTGCCTCCCTCAGGGCAGCTATCGAGTTGGAGCACGAGCCACAGGAAAAAACTCTACCCACTGACAAGATATCCGAACAGGAGGCGTACGGATCGGAAAAGGAAGCCCGCACCTTGCTTAACGAGGCCGAATCCTCAGCCATCTCCACTCACCTGCTAAGAGAGGAGGGCTCTCTTGATTCCAAGCCAGTTACCCACACCAGTAATGTTATTCGACTGTTCATCGATGGCCTTGAGCGACAGCAAAAGGGGCAAGTACTGGACATAGGGCCGGTGTGCTCTGAAAACATCAACTTCTTAGCCCAGCATGTGATGAGGCTCTATGTCTGCGATATGTTCCTCCAGTTCGACCAGGAGCGACGCAAGGATCTTCCCATGAGCAACCTCTGGCAACATCTGGACTATCCACCCCAAAGCTTCGACGGAATCTTGTTGTGGGACCTGATCGATCACTTGGAAGACCGTGAGGTGTGCAGGCTCGTAGAATTGTGTATCAAAATGCTAAGGCCAGGCGGCCTAGTTATGGTATTCTCTCTGGGCGAGCAGGCGACCCAGACAGTGATAAACTCCTTTGTCATTAGAGACAGCTTCCAGCTCGACCTACGCCCCCAGCCCCATCTGGACCTTCCCTTTCACATGCACCAGAATAGGGAAGTTCTTTCCTTGCTTACCCCCTTCACCCTTGTTAAGTCATTCATCTACCACAACGGGCTCAGACAGTTTCTTTTCCAACGTGACTAAACCCCTGAAAATTCAAGATTATCAGTCTTTGTTACGCCTCTTACATTTAATTTGACCTCGGCTTTCATATTTTGATATTGTTGGAACTATCGAATATTCAATACTATTTGCGTGTCAGTAATCCATGTTCATGCAATTGAGGATACAGCCTAATGGGTATTACTAAATCACACGCCACTACCAGAGGTAGAGGGGTGTGATTTTACTCAGGTCTTTTCAAAAAAAATAAACAGATTAACCAACACATGATTGATTTCTTAATAATTCAAGGATGTTCAAGTTCATATGCTTCTTGATGGTCACATAGCATTGATTACTGGAGCTGGACAGGGCATTGGTAGAGCCTGTGCAGTTATCTTTGCCTCTAAAGGAGCGGATTTGGTATTATTCGATAAAAACCCTGAGACCCTTAATACTGTCTCAGATGAGGTAGACAGGATAGGGCGCAAGGTTATGCAATATGTAGTAGATCTCACAAACCTGGAAAAGCTTCGAGAGGCTGTGGAAAATGCCCGCAAGATCGGCCTGATAGATATCCTGGTAAATAATGCCGGATTTGACCGGCCTGGCACTACCGCCAAGATAGATAAAAAAGAATTTGAAGCGGTACTCGGCATTCATGTTACTGTTCCCTTAACTCTCATCCAGACTCTTCTTCCAGGTATGCGTAAAGCCGGGTGGGGTCGTATCATAAATGTCAGCTCCATTTATGGAATTATTGGTGGAAAGGGCGAAGTAGCTTATTCAACCGCTAAGGCAGGAATTATTGGATTGACAAAATCTGTTGCAAAAGAATGTGGTCAGGACGGGGTTACTGTTAATGCAGTACTGCCCGGCCTAACCAGGACTCCTACCATAGAGACTTTTATGGATGAAAGGTACAAAAAGGATATTATAGCTAATACACCCCTGGGTCGCATTGCCGAGCCAGAAGAGGTAGCAAGGGTTATCGCATTTCTGGCCTCAGATGAAGCATCCTTTATCACCGGCATTGCTTTACCTGTATCTGGCGGCTGGGGAGTGTGATCAATCATAATCCGAGATATGTCGTTTATTTATCAATTTTTACCTTTTCCATTCTTATGAAAAACATAAGGAGCGAAGGTATGATAAAGATCACGAATAGAGAAGATATGGCAAGCCCTCCAAGGATAACACTTCCAAGCCCCCTGTAAATCTCCGAACCAGGTCCCGGCGCAACCACGAGGGGGAGCATACCAAAGATACTGGTAAAGGTGCTCATATAAATTGGCCGTAGCCTTGTCCTGGTGGATTTAAGTATTGCCTCACGGTACTCCATACCGTAATTCCTGATATTATTGAGGGCCTGGTAAACGATAAGTATCGCATTATTAACCACAACTCCAATAAGTATAACAAAGCCGAGCATGGTCAATACATCAAGGGGTTGAGGCTGAAGGAATAGGTTCATTAATTTAAGACCAATAAACCCTCCTGCTGCTGCAAGGGGAAGAGTAAATAATACGACAAGGGGGTAGATGAAATTTCCGAACAAGCCGGACATCAAAAGATAGATAATTACTGCGGCCAGGATGAAATTCCACTGAATTGCCCCTCTTGCTTTTGTCAATTTATCAGCTTCGCCACTCAATTTGATATCCACACCCTGTAGCATTCCCTGACTCTTAAGAAGAGGTACGAGTTTATCACGAATTATATCCATTGCCTCTTCAAGGGCTATGGTCTTGGGCGGTGTTACCTGAAGAGAAATTGTCCTCTGCCTTTCAAGGTGCCGTACTTGATCAAGGCCTGCTGATCTTTCTAACCTTGCAAAAGAGGAAATGGGCACAATCTTGCCTTTCGGTGTCGCAACAAGTGCCTCATAAAGCTCTTCGGGTGTGGAAAAATCCTTATCCGATGCCTTAAGAACAAGGTCGATCTTCTTCTGGCCCTTCTGCTTGAAATCACCCACCTTCCTGCCGTCCATGAGAACATCCAGCTGAATACCCAGATCACTGGAGCTCATTCCAGACGCCCTCAGACGGTCCCTTTCAGGAATAATATTGATTTCGGGATAGAGAAGCTCAATGGAAGGCACAGGTCTTATCTGGGATCCGGGAATTTCTCTTCGTATCATCCCGAACATGGTACTAGCAACCCGGACAATTGTGTTTAAATCCTGCGCGCTGACATCCACATCAATGGTTCTCCCACCACCTGTTCTTGTCTGAAATATCCCGGCCTGATTCGTCACACCAAATAGTCCCGGGATACTATTGATTGTCTTAGATAAAAGCGGCAGGAGTTCTGCGGCACGCTGCTCGTGTCTGCTCATGGTTCCCAGAAACATAAACCTATCCGCACCCACATAAAATATTTCCCTGATTCCCGGCAGGCCTTTGTAGTCCTTGTCTATGTAAGGGTTAATAGAGCTAAATATAGTTTCTCCAATTTCTTTCCTCTCCTCGTAAGAAAGCCCGGGAGGGGGGACCATCAGGCTAAACACGAAGTTTCTGTTTCCCTGAGGTAGGTACTCCATTTTGGGTGTGAGAAATACAGCTAATGATATGGAAAAGACGGTCAATACTGTGACAGTTGTTATCCTTGTCATCCAATTTCTTGTAGCCAATCCAACCAGACCCATTATTGTATCAATCAGAGAAAATCCTATTCCTGTGAGGCGGTTCCCCTTAAAGGTATTTTTATTCTTTCGGACGCTAAAAATCTTATTGGAGAACATCGGGATAACCGATACAGCAACGAAAAGACTCAATATGATGGCACAGGTCACGGCTATCGCGATATCCCTGAATAATTGACCCGCTTCTTCCTCTATAAAGACAATGGGAAGGAAGACGGCCACTGTGGTAAGGGACGAGGCAAGTATTGCACCCCACACCTCCCTTGTTCCTTCATAGGTGGACTGAAAGGGAGATTTGCCCATCTTTCTGTGACGGTCGATATTTTCGAGAACCACAATAGCGCTATCCAGAAGCATTCCAACTGCGAAGGCAATCCCTGCAAGAGAAACCACATTCAGGGTTCTTCCAAATGAACTTAAGAAAATAAGGCTTCCTATAATACTGATAGGAATAGCAGTGGCAATAACAACAGTTGAGGAAAAACTTCTCAAAAAGACCAAAAGAACCAGAATGGCGAGCGTTCCACCAATAAGAATATTTGTTTGTACCAGCTTGATTGCACCTCTTATATATGGTCTTTGGTCATAACCCCAATGTATATGTATCTTTTGTGGTTTTAATATTTCCGAGTTTAGCCAGTTAACGACCTTCTCAACCCTGTCTGTCAACTCAAGTATGTTTGTGCCTGGCTCCGGTTTTATGCCGCTCACGATTGCTTCGCTACCTTTGTGGATAATCTCAGCTGTCAGCTTTGCGTATCCAAATCTTACGTTAGCAATATCCGAAAGGTAGATCCGCTTCTGGCCTGTCGATTTGATGACCATATTTTCAAGATCCTCGGCTGATTGAAATTCAGCCACCGTCCTTATCCTGAAGTCTCTTCTTCCGACATCCATGCTTCCCGCAGATATATTCACATTTTCTGCATCCAAGACCTTTACGACATCTCCAACTGTCAGGCCATATGCAGCAAGTTTTTCAGGCTTTAAAATGATGTGCATCTCTTTTTCCGTCCCGCCACCTATAAAGAGATCAGCAACACCTTCCACCCTTTCGAGATATTGCTTTATTTCGTTTTCAAAAAAGGTTCTATAGGTGTATATGGAATTTGGATTATCTTCGTCTGTCTTCAGCATCATCCAAATTATAGGAGATGATTCAGCCCCTGTGGCGCTGATTACAGGTTTTTCAGCATTTAGAGGGTAGGATTTGACTTCGTTCATCTTGTTTGAAACCCTCAGGAGTACATCATCAATGTTGGTGCCTAACTTGAATCTGAGCGTTATCTCACCTCTGCTGTTCGATGATGTGCTTTCCATCTCGACAAGATTTGGGATTCCCTTAAATACCTTTTCCTGCTCTTCTATGATTTCTCGCTCGATTTCATATGGGGTGGCGCCTACCCAATCTGTTGTAACAGTAATCTGGGGAACCTCCAGACTTGGGCTTAACTGGTAGGGCAGTCTATAAAGCCCGATAAATCCGAAAAGGAGAATTACCAGAACGCCAACGATAACTTTAACAGGGTCATTTATAGAAAACTTAATAGGATCCAAAACTCACTCTACCTCTTTTATAATGATAACAGGCTGGCCATTCCTGAGTCTTTCATTTCCCTTCACAACAACCTTCATACCCTCTGAAATCTTCTGTGCATTTATACCGGCCTTCATTCCCTTATATCCCAGGACTTGAGTGGGTATGGTTATTGCTTTTGCGTCAACCACGGCAAAAACCACTGTTCTCCCAAACATATTTACAACAGCATCTCTTGGTACCAAAAAAGTGGCTATTTTTTCACCTACTGGCAATCTCACCCTCGCCTCCATTCCCTCCATGAGTGAAGTGGGGTCGTTAATTCTTATCTTCACGGGGAATGTTCTTGTTGCAATATCACCTCTTGGTATGATGGCGGTGATCGTTCCGCTCTTTTTCGTTCCGGCTGCTGTTGCCATGGCTGTCATGCCAGGTTTTAGATATTTGATAACTCTCTGCGGAACCTCCACGATTAAATCCATGGCATCATCCCGTGCGATTGTTGCTACAGTCTTACCCGGTGAAAGCCACTCGCCACGTGCAACATGTTTTTTAATTATCACGCCGTTAAAGGGTGCCGTGATGAGCGTTTTTTTAAGCTCTATTTCAAGTTGTTCCACGTCTGCCTTAAGAGCAGCCGCTTTTTTTTCAAGCCCCTTCACCTGGAACCACTGATCATCATAATCCTTTTCGGCAACGATCTTTTTTTTGAAGAGATTCTCTATTCTTTCAAAATCATTTTGTGCCCTTTCAAGGTCCGATAGAACCTGTTCATAGGATGCCACTCTTGCCTGAAGTCTCTTTTCAAGGAGGTTGGAATTAAGCTTTACAAGCGCTTCCCCTCGTGTAGTTCGCTGTCCCTCTTCAAACTTTGTAACCTCTACAGCTCCGCTTACCTCTGCGGAAATATCTGAGACCTCAAGATAGTACATCGTTCCGATAAATTCCTCCTCGGGTGCGATCGTGCCAGTAGTAACTTTCGATACAACGACATTTGCAGGCGGCATCTGTTCCTTCTCGCTATTTTCAGCAGGTACAAGAGCAGGCGATGCACATATCAAAATGAGGAGTATTAAGGTGGTGTGCAAAATTTTTTTAATCATTGTTTTTAACCTCAGGTTGATTCTTAAGCAAAAGACACGGGGCTAAGTTCAGCTCCCAACCGGTCTCCATATCCCCCCGTTATACCAAAGCCTGGAAAAAGGCTCGCCAACCGGAAGGCAGTTCATCTCCAGCCCTTTGGTGTCAATTCCAAACTCTTTCTTATTCATAGGATCCCATGGTTCGAGTATTAGTTTCCCCTTGGGCAAGTTGAACATACGGGGTAATAGTGCTTCCCCCCATGTACGTGCTTGAACTTCTTTTTTCAAATCTCTCATATCTGAATAGTGTAAAAGCTCGTGCAGTGTAACCAGGGTTGGTGGGCTCAAAGGAATCTCTCCTTGAAGGTTCTTAACGAGTCCCTTCTCTGGACTGACCCATATCCCATGAGTGGTCTCCCTTGCGTCCGGATTGCATTCTTGCCCTGGGTGCATAAATGCCAAAAAAAATCTGGTTTCATATCGTTTCGGCATGCCTTCTGGAGTTATCCAATGAGCCCACCGAGTAAGTCTGGAAAAGGCCAACATCCACCCTTCAGACACCACAAGATCATTGAGCCAGCTTTTGGGGAGCTCCTCCACCTTACGCCGACCCTGAACCCTCTCAAGGTTTTCCTGGGTGTATTCATTTCTATAAGCCAGAAGAACTCCTGCTTCCTCAAAGGTCTCTCGTATGGCTGTCACACCGCAGGTCAGAGCCTCTTCCTCAGTCAAACTTCCACCAAATCGTTGGGAAATCTCCTCACTGTCCAAATCCACATGTGCCTTCCATAGCCCAGAGGCCCGGTCTTCTGTCTCCACTCTCCCCCCGGGAAAGACATAAGTTCCAGGAAAAAAACCACTCCTGGTACTCCGCTTAAGGAGATAGACCTGCAGTTCTCCACCATGCTCTCTTACGAGAATAACTGTTGATGCCATCCTCGGTTTTGTTGCCATTTTTTTCGTATCTATCATATATTATCTGCTTAAAAGCTTAATGCACCTCTGGCGCATTAATGAAGGATAAACTCCCATTGGCACCAGGCGTCATCTGGATGAGGTCCAGGAGGACAAAATATGCATGTAACACTTACTCTTGGATCAATCAATTGGATCAATCACCTTGGCAACATTATTAAAACATGCATCAAAGGTAGGTTGACAGGCAAACTCCCCTTTGCCCATTGCAACTCTTTGCTCCTGTGGTGGACAGTGTTTGCAGGTCCAGATTGCCTTATTGCCTGAAATCGTATATTCATAACCAAAACTGGATGCCCAGGTCATGAAATTAATTGTTTTTATGATAGTGTCTAATCCTCCCTCTTCCAGATCAAGCACATTCTTGATCCTTTTGGTCTCAATCGTAGAGCCAATTTGCCACATCCTTACATCGAGTTCAAGTGCTGTATCTAACCCATACTTTTCTTCCACTCCGCTAAACCACAAGCCATCAATCGTCATCCGGTTATGTGAATACATTTTTATTAATTCTATCAAGGTATCTTTTGGCAGTTTTTCTAATTCTTGCAAGACAGGATTATCCATTATCAATAAACTCCTTACTGACTAAGAATTTATAGTTTTAAAAAGTGTTTCGACTCATTACTCCCACCTGTCTCCATCTTTCTTTTTCAAATCAATATATTCCATTCTTCCCTGCTCATTGATAAAAGAACTTAAAGCCCAGCTTACCAAACTGATGAGCAGGGACCCAAAAACAGCAGACCAAAAACCATATACCTCAAATCCTGATATAACGCCCGAGGCCATCTTAAGCAACAAAGCATTTATAATAAAGGTGAAGAGACCCAGGCTCAGAATATTGATGGGGAGTGTTAAAATAATTAAGATAGGGCGGAAAAAGGCGTTCAAGATGCCCAGGATAGCTGCTGCGAACAAGGCAGTAAAGAAACCCTTTACCTGTATCCCATCTATTACGTATGAAGCAAACATGATGGCAGCTGTCAGTATTAACCATCGTATAAAAAACCCTTTCATTTTATTTTTCTCCTCTTTACTTTCATTTTTTAATTACTCCCTCGTAACCCTTGCATTTTCAAAATCCTTCCGCAGTATCCGGGTCTTGAGAACCAGGGCATCAGGGAAATTCGGATCTTCATCAAGTGCGCCGTCTATTATAATGAGAGCCTATCAAAATAGATCTGCTCTTTTTTGGGAAGGAGAGTATAGAGTAAAAGGCGTTTGTAGGTCAAAGGAAAAGGAAAAGGAATCGCAGGATACAGTACTTAGACCTAAAAGCTTTGTGGCAGGATCACCGTATATAGGTTGTTTTTTCCTTTACATCCTTTCTACGTGTTTGGAGTGGTTTCCCGCTTGGTTTGCCAAGGCATACAAGAGCCAGCGGTGTTTTCTTTGGGTCAATACCAAGTATTTCCCGCATAGCCTTCTTATCAAAAAAAGTAAACCACAAGCTGCCAATACCTAATGCATGAGCTGCAAGATGCATATTTTGGATGGCTGCGGCACAGGCATGTTGATAGCCTACTCCACCCTCTTCAAGAAACATATCGACACCTGTTTTTTGAGGATCTCCTATCACAGCTATTATAACAGGTGCAGATTGTAAGAAAGTGACCTGATAATTTTCCAGCCACTTCCAGCCACTTTTTTCAAGTGCCCACTTAATGCATCTTTCGGCCTCAGAAAATATTTTTCCCTTCACCTCTTCCTTTGTGATAATAATAAATTCCCAGGGCTGGGTGTTTAAGGGAGAAGGCGCCCAGATGGCAGCTTCCAGAATCTTTTCAATGGCCTCCTCACTGATTGGTTCACGCAAAAAACTCCTGTAACTTCTTCTTTCTTTAATAGCCTTAAAAAGATCCATCGCTTTACTCCTTTCTTTTAAAGGGAATTTCACAAAAACTGAACATACAACATCTCGTGATATTTTAAAATCCCTATACTTATCCTAACTTTGCAGGATCTGGGCGATTTCGTCCACAAGTAGCTTAGAACCCACATAGAGGGCTGTACGTTGGTGCTGGTTCTCTGGTTGAATTTCGAGAATCGGGGTACCTGTTTCATCAACAGCATCACCACCGGCCTCGCGGCACATGAATGCCACAACGGCTGCCTCATACATGAGACGCAATTTTCCTTGCAGGCGATTTTTTTCAGGTTTTGGGTGATTAACAATGGCAGGATACATGAACATGCCGCCGTTGTAAAGAATCCTGTGGAAATCTCCAGCAAGGGCGCCAAGGTATCTGAATGCGTATTTTCTTTCTTTTTGTGCAATCCAGTTTTGAACCCTCTTAGAAAAAGTGTGTCGGTTTGCCTCATTAAATGACAGCTCCCAGGTCTTGCTATTCTCCGGAAGCATCATGCGAAAGGGTTTGACAAAGCTCATGGTTTCATCGATGTGGAACCGCCAGGTGCCGGATTCCCTGAGCGCAAGGGTGAACGTGCCGGTGGGGATCACAAACATGCCGGCCGCTATATAGTCTTTCCCTGCCCGCAAATGGCCATCCTCGGGTCCATCCAGGTTTCGCTTGGCAATACCGAATAGAAAACCTACCGGCAGTCCATGGGTAACATTTGAGGAACCATCAAGGGGATCGAAATACACAAAATAGCGTCCCCCATCGGTGTTCATCGAGATGACTTCTTCCATTTCCTCACTGACCGCGTGGATTACTCTACCAGAACTCCTCAAATAATGAATAGTAATGTCATGTGCAATCTGATCCATGCGCATGACATCCTCGCCTTGCACATTTACTTTGCCAGCCAATCCCAAATTCCCTTTTAAGACACCCGTCAAATAGTAGTGCTGGATATGCTTAGCCGCACTGATTAAGGCATCCATCAAAGTCAAGAAATGATAGGTACGATTATGTCTCTCCTGATGGTGAAGGATAAAATTCATGAAGGTCTCTTCAAAACGCATGTTTTTGCCCTTTAATGATAAGCTACGTTTTTATGTATATTTTACAGAGTATTATTCAAAAAACATTCTATAAATCTCTCAAACACAGTGACCCGTTATAGACCACATATAATCCGTTACAATAAAAAATGTGACTCCATAATCCCACCTATCAAAGCAAACAAGACCCATCTCTCTATGTGAGAAATGGCATTTTATTAGTCACTAATCTTCTGGTTCGACCCACACAACATTGTTTCTATTCACAAAGAGGACCTTTCCTGAAATGTCTTTATGTTCCGCATCAATTAAAACAATAAACGGATTGTCTGCTTTAGTGAATACGTCAGATACTCTATCTTTTATACCTATATTTACTTTCCCTAATATCGTGGAGCCATCTATGGTTCTGATAGCAACTTTTCTATATTCCCTTTTGTAAGCATCTTGCCTTTCTTCCATACTGGTAACCTCCCTTATACGGTTAAGCGGCCTCCCCCGTAGACAGTAATGTTCCCTACTCATATTTCATAGGCTGTCCATTTTCTGTTCATATTTTCTTAAAGATCCTCCCTCTCAATGTCATAAATAGTACGTAAAGATACCTTAAGGCCGTCACTTATAGTTACCTAAAGCATTGAAATCGGACATTCTCGCGTTGTAGTTGACATGTAGATTGATGAATCAGAGCATGGAAACCAAATCTTTAAGGAATTACAAGAAAAAGAACTTCTCCTGGAAAGAAAACTTTAAAATGACAGGTTTCCTCTTCTGTGTAGAGAGGACAAAATCTTCCTGATTGGATTACTACATTATAAGGGGTATTATGTGTTACCTCAACATAATTCCCCTTATAACCGCAGTTTAGTATACTAAAGCCTACTGACGTTCTTGGCCTTAGGTCCTCGGTCTGTCTCTTCCACCTCAAAGCTCACTCGCTCGCCTTCAGCGAGTGTCTTGAATCCAGATGAGTTGATTGAGGAATAGTGTACGAATAAGTCATTGCCGTCTTCCTGCTCGATGAAGCCAAATCCCTTCTTATCACTAAACCACTTTACCGTTCCTTCTGCCATAGCGTTGACCTCCTTTGCAGAACTTTCTTTAATGATCCCAAACGTCAGGTCGCCACTCTGGCAAACGAATCGTTCCCTCAGAGCAAAGTCGACCCCCGAATCCAGCCGGGCCATTAATTTGGGCGTTTATAGTACAGAACTTTGTCAAATGTCAAGAGAAAACTCAATCCCCTTCGACTTCAGTCTACCGGCCACCCCCTTCTGTGTGATCCGTCTGGACCCCAAAATGATGGATACTCCTCATCCCCGGATTCTAACCTCCTTCCTCCTGAACTCTGCTGTCCCACCAACGGTATTTCACCAGGTATTTCCGCTATCAGGAAGTGCTTTGGCTATAGTCTTATTACTATGCCGGTGAGGCAACAACCAAGATTACACAATCTTCCTGTCCTGTATTCACGAGGCCGT
>DATKWM010000050.1:0-41088 GCA_035529575.1 Desulfatiglandales bacterium | reverse complement strand
ATTTAACCCTTGCATGCCAGGTCTGGGCCAGGGTTTTCATAACGCAATTAAAGTGCACAGGATAATTGGGATCGTAGAACGGTTGCGGCCTTTCGGCCATGAGCTCAAGGCCGAATGGTTGCGAAACTCGAATCATTTGACATTTAATCCCGACATCTCGGGAAAACCAGCAGCCTCTCGGCCCTGAGACATGTCGACGAGCTCATGTCGAGTCGCAGCTCGAGGCCGAAGGGCGCAACCATAAAACATTAAACGAAACCATCATCACTTCGCCCCAAGCAGCGGTATATTAATACGCCTTAGGCGTATTAATCTCAACACCTTGTCGGTTTGAGGCAGAGCTTCGCTAGCTATTGCTTTATCTTGACACTATAGCAATGCCATTACTGTCTGCCAGCTGTATCATTTCCTCTTTATCAAAAACGAGGGTCTTGCCTGCTTCAATTGCCAAAACAGATGCATTAACCTTTGCCATAACGTTAACTGTGCTAATGCCAACAGCAGGTAGATCAAACCTAAGATCCTGGTTGGGTTTACAGACCTTAACAACAACTCCACCTTCTTTAGCTAATGCTCCTCCCCGTAATATCGCCTTATCGGTTCCCTCTATAGCCTCTACCGCTAAGACTGTTTTTCTTCTGACCACAACGCAATGCCCTATATCAAGACGACCCAATTCTTTAGCTACCATCCAGCCAAATTCTATGTCATCCATCTCCTCTTTACTCGGTTTTCTTTTTGTAAGACAGCCGGATGGTGTCAGAAGTTCCGGGAGATAATCAGTTGAACTCACAACGTTTATTCCTTCTTTTTCAAGCTCCCTAGCCACAGCCCTTAAAATGTCATCATCATGGAAAATTAATAATTTTCCAATGACTTCCAACCCTTTTAGATCCGGTTTTACATTAGCAAACATTTTGGCCTTAGTAATTGCTCCTGCCATCAAAGCATGACGTACCTCCCTTGATTTGAAAGCGCTGAGTAGATGACCAAATTGACCAATTCCTATCCAGGTAATTTCATCAACTTTATCAGCCAGCTCTGGCATAGTCTCTCCTCTATGCGCCACTGCAATTACCTTTAAACCTCTTCTCTTGGCTGATTCGGCTATCAAAAGAGGAAACTTTCCGCTTCCGGCTATAAGACCAATCCTATCTATTGTCGGTTGTCCTTTTTCCATTGTCCGTATATATTGTAAGAAATTGTTTTCGGGGTAAATTACTAAATTGGATACTTGGATCTTAAAACTTGATATTTCCTCCCGCTTATTGATTGTGATTATCCAGTTTTAAGTTTCCAGCCCGCCCTGGCGCGAGGTCACAGGAAAATGATCCTATTTTGGAAATATTTTCTGAGCTTTGAGTCTATAACTAATCCTTGCATGACAGGTCTGGGCCAGGGTTTCAAGATTCAAAACAGCAGGATCTGGCATAAATGTTTAACCTAATATTACATGATGGCTTGATACCAATTATCCTTTTTCTACCTCACAACCCCCCTTTTTGAGCTCACTAAAAAATCAAGCAACATCTGCAACTCCTTAAAAGGCGGTATCTCTTTCTTGACCCTTTCCAGTGCTTCATTCAACAGATGATGATCGCGCCATATAATCTTATAGGCCTTTTTAAGGTTAGTTATCACTTCTTGAGAGAATCCTTCTCTTTTAAGGCCGATATGATTTAATCCATACAATTTAACCCTGTCTCCAGAGGCTATCATGAAAGGAGGGATATCTTTGACTGTGGCTGATTTCCCTCCAATAAAAGCATAGGCTCCTATCCTGACAAATTGATGTATGGCTACCAGACCCCCAATGATGGCATGGTCGCCTATCTCTATATGACCACCAAGAGTTGCAGCGTTTGACATAATAATGGAATTTCCTAAAGTGCAGTCATGGGCTATGTGGGCATAGGCCATCACGTAATTCTTGTTGCCAACTTTTGTAACTTTATCCTGTTTAGTTGTAGCCCGATTAATGGTTACAAACTCCCTCATTATATTTTCATCCCCAATAATGACCCTGGTGTCCTCACCCTGATACCCGATATCTTGAGGAGGTAAACCAAGGGAGACAAAGGGGTAAATTCTATTTTTCTCCCCTATTATTGTATTTCCATCTATAACTACATGGGAACCGATAACAGTATCCCTGCCTATTGTCACCTTTTCTCCTATGATCGAAAATGGCCCGATTGTAACCCCATCAGCTATTTCTGCTTTTGGGGATACTACTGCAGCTGGATGAATATCTATTCCCATTTTTCTACCTTAATGCAGCAACTAACTCAGCCTCTGCCGCTATTTCCTTGTTTACCATTGCCTTGCCTTTCATTTTCCATATTCTGCTTCCTTTTCTCATAGCAGTTAGTTCAAAAATGATCTGGTGGCCAGGAAAAATCGGTTTTCGAAATCTTACCTTGTCCATAGCCACAAAGTATATGGCTTTATCCCCCTTGTTTGTCATACTTTCTGGTTCCGATAATCTTGCAAGAATTCCGCCTACTTGAGCCATGGCCTCTATCACCAAGACACCAGGCATAATGGGTTTTCCTGGAAAATGACCCGTGAAAAAATACTCATTAATAGTTACATTCTTGATCCCAACTACCCTCTCACCCACCTCGAGTTCCGTAATCATATCCACAAACAGAAATGGATGACGGTGTGGGAGTATCTTTATGATGTCCTTGTAAGTGAGTGGCAAATCCATTTCCTATCTATCCTCTTTTTAATTGTTCTTCTAATTCCTTAACCCTGTCTTCTAACTCTTTCAATCTTTCAGAATACTCGGGGAGTCTCTTGATATGGCCTCTTGTTTTCAGCCAAAGGCGATGAGGCATTGTCGGGATACCAGAAACCACTTGACCTGCCGGAATAGATTTGATCACACCAGATTTTGAACCAATCATTACTCGATCACCTATCTCAATATGATCAATAAACCCAACCTGTCCCCCGATAATGACATTTTTTCCTATTTTAGTGCTTCCTGCAATGCCCACCTGAGCAACAATAATGGTATTTTCATCGATAACTACATTATGCCCAATCTGAACAAGGTTATCGGTCTTTACTCCTCGCTTTATTACTGTCTTTCCAAGGGCAGCCCTATCAATGGCATTTTGTGCCCCAATTTCAACCTCATCTTCTATTTGAACAATACCTGTTTGGGGAATCTTTACATTTATATCACCATCTCTCGCAAAACCGAAGCCATCACTTCCTATAACAGTGCCTGCGTGAACTATTACTTCCTTTCCTATTACACAGTCAGACATTATTGTTACATTCGGATAGATAACACTTCCCTTTCCCACTGTGACCCTGTCACCAATATAAACACCTGGAAAAAGAGTGACTTGATTACCTATTATAGATTCCCGGCCAACATAAACAAAGGGATAGATAGATACACCTTTTCCTATGCGGGCTCCTTCTCCAATAATAGACTTTTCGCTTATTCCCGGAAAACGAGGAATCGGAGGGGCAAATATGGCCGCAACCTTGGCGTAGGCAAGAGAGGGATCAGCAACTATCAATTGTGGCCCTTGATAGAGACTGATGACTTCTTTAACAATAATAGCAGATGCCTTTGTTATCCTGACCTGATCCTTTAATCGTGGATCTGAAAAAAAGGATATCTCTCCTTTCTCGGCCAAAACAAGGGAATTGATCCCCTTTATTAAAACCTGATCATCACCTTCTACAGTGCCACATATTGATTCAGCTATATACTTAAGGGTTACTTCCAATGTTAACCAGTACCTGATATGTGCTGAAGCCCACCCTGGAGCCAGGCTCTTTTAATCAGCCTACTAAATCGATAAGTCAATACGTATTTGATCAACATAGTAAGCCTCTAGGCCAGCCTATCTCGGTGCGACGTGCTTAAATCAAACTATTACATGTGTAAGTGCTATATGTTTTTATCAACCTATTAAATTTATTGGCTTGGGTTATACGTTAAATGTTGGATGACTCTATTTAACCACTCACCCTATTATTAACCGTTCATGGGTTTGAAGGTTCAGAGCAAACCGAAACCCTCCTGTCATCTGGCGGGTAAGTCTGAACCTGGAAACGCTTACCCCGATTATTATTTATTTGCTTCATTCATCTGGTCGTAGGCCTTGATAACCTGGTCAGTAATATCAATTGACTCAGAACAATACAACACACCCCCTACCCGCTTCTCCATTATCAAGGTGTAGTTTTCTTCAGAACCTATCTTTTCAATAATCTTTTCTAATTCTTTGAAGATTCTCTGTTTTTCTTTTTCCTGTGACCTTACCATCTCTTCATTTAAATCCTTGTAAAGATATTCTAATTCTCTGGTCTTCCTCTCAATGGTCCTCTTTTTGCCTTCCTGGGCATCCATACTCAACATCATAGCCTGTTTATCCAATTCATTCCTTAATTCCAAAAGCTCTCTCTGCCCTGTATCAAGTCTTCTCTGGAGATCATCTTTCTTCTTCTTGAGAATCTGAAAGACCTTATGCCCTTCTTTAGATTCCTTAAGACATCTCTGAAGGTCAATTAAACCAACTCTGGCAAAATCCTCCGCTAAAACTACATTGTAAACTAGCAGGATTACAACGATAATACCAGAAAACAAGAAACTCTTTTTCATACCTCACTCCATTCTTGATGTAATTGCTGTTAGTTGGAAATATAGTAATGAAAAACTTAGTTTGAATACTACATTATTCCTCTTATATTAGTCAACCATGTTGGGATCATAATACACAAAACAAACACTAAAATGGAGTTCCGATGGTAAATTCCCATACGCTTTCCGACTCTTCAGGCTTGGGGTCAAGATTTTTTCCCCATTCCAACCTTAGAGGCCCTACTGGCGAATACCATCTTATGCCTACACCGGCGCCACTCCTAATTCTACTAAAGGTATAGTTCTCATCCTTAGTAAAGACATTTCCAGCATCAAAAAATAAAACACCCATTAATCCTTGTTCCTTCTGTAAAGGGAAACGGAACTCGATGTTGTAGACCATCATTTTTTCTCCGCCTATCCGATCACCAGTAGCCGGATCAATAGGGGAAATAGTTCCATACCGAAACCCCCTTACCGTATTCATTCCTCCTAATGTAAACTTTTCGTAAACTGGCAATTCGCCTCCTGGTCTCTGATCAATGTAGCCCCATTTTCCCTGCATAGAAAATGCTGAATCCAAGAAAAAAGGGAAAAACCATGCTGATCTGGCACTGTATTTGGTAAAATAGTTATCTCCTCCCAGGAAACCTCCTGCATATTCCACTATAAGGGAGTTAACAGAGCCATGTCTTGCATTAAAGCGTCTATCTCTGCTATCCCTGGAAATTCCAAGGGTCAGACTACTGGTAACATTTCTTCCAATCATATCCTTTATTATCTGAGAGGCTGTTTCTAAGACATCACGGATCTCAGCATCATCGTATGTATAAACAGCTGAGCCCCTGGTGAAATCAAGCCCTAAGGGAAAACCAAGCTTCAATTTTCCACCAGTGCTGTCTTTGGTATATTCGTCATATTCATATTCCCAGTTATAAAGATCAATGCCTCCTGATAACGGCTTATCAAAGAGCCATGGCTCAATAAAACTTAAGGTATATCGAGCAGCCTTGTTGCTCAGGGAAGCCTTAGCTGATAGTGACTGTCCCCGGCCAAATAGGTTGTCCTGTGAGATTTGAAGTGTCCCTATAGTATGTTCGGCTGAACTATATCCAATGCCAAAGGAAAACATACCGGTTGGTCTCTCTTTGACATGTATATCAAGAATCATCTCTTCATCACTGCTTCCTTTTTTTGTATTAACCTCCACCTCCTCAAAAAAACCGAGGCGATAAAGATTCTGAGTGCTTTTCTTTAACTTGTTCCCGCTAAAATACCCACCTTCAATAACTTTGAGTTCCCGCCGAATAACCTTATCCCTGGTTCTGTCATTTCCAGTTATTGTAATCCTTTTAAACCTAACCTTTTTCCCTTTCAAAATCCTATACGTAATATCAACCTTATGCTCTTTATCATCTTCTTTGATATCAGGAGAAACATCAACAAGGGCATAGCCTTCGTCCGAATAAATCTCACTTAAAGACAATGTATCAGACCTAATAACTTCTCTATTGTACACCTTCTCTTTTGTTATTTTAAGCGCTTGATAAAGTTCATCAACATCACTGATAAGATCTCCCTCAAAACTTACCTTACCAATAGCATATTGAGGGCCTTCATTAATAGTAATAGTGATGATAAGACCCTCGCTTGCTTTGTAAGAGATATCTGGCTCCCCCACTCTTGCCTTTATATAACCATTGTTCTGGTAAAATGATTTTATCTTAAATATATCACCTTCTAACTTTTTTTTATCCAGGTTTCCAGATTCAGTTAAAAAGGAAAAAAAACCTTTTTCGCTTGTCTCCATAAGATCTTTTAAATCATCATCATCAAATGCAACATTCCCCTCAAAACTAATTTCCCTTATATAGGCTTTATCTTTCTCATTAATTTTATAAATAATGGCCACTTCATTATTGGGAAGATCCTCAATGCTTTCTTTTATCTCAACATGATAATATCCTTTTTGATGGTAATGATCTTTTAACCTTTCTATACTATCTTTGATAGCCTTCCTATTAATAATAGAGTATTTTTTTATACCTAAGACATCCACTAAATCCTTTTGATCAATTTTTTCTGTCCCCAATAGTGTAATCTTTCCGATTGATGGTTTTTCGCTCACCTTGAAGGCAACCGATTTGCCTCCAGGGCTGTCCTCAGTGTCTATCTGGACATCCTCGAAAAAACCCATCTGATATATGGACCTAAGATCTTTATTGAGGATGTCTTGGTCATATTTTGCACCTTTCTGGCTCTCGATAACTGCAAGGATGGCATCCGTTTCTATCCTCTTGTTTCCTTTAATAGAGACTGAATCTATCTGGATAACACCTTTCATTCGGTTTGTTGCGGTTACTGCTACCCTTGCTATTATTTGATCTAATTTATCTATTCTGTCCCCTACAACAAAAATAGAAAAAGGTCTTTTTTCAGTTGATATAGGAATGATTGTAAGGTCGAGGCTTATCTTCTTACCGATCTGGGTAAGACTCCCCTTTATTATCCAATCGATCCCCTTCTCTTTTCCCATCCCTCTTGCAAAATCTAACTCTGATACTATTATTCGAGATAGTTCACCCTTATTTATAGTCACGGGATCGATAAGGTCAAATCCTTCCTTTGCCAATCTTGTAGTGAGCATTTCTTGGAGGCCTGAAACAAGATGATCCATAGGCTTCAACATATAAATCTTAAAAGGAAGAACTGCTATCTTCTCTGATGACAGTGCCATCACATCGGGAGGTATTAAAAAAAGGAGGAAGAGTAACAAAACAGAAAAAGGCCGTAATATATAGCTAAAATAGGAGAATGTCTTTTGAATCATCAAAACCTGCCATCAACTAATTGCAACTGTTTCGACATCTTGTGTGCCAGCTCCAGATTATGAGTAGCTATAATTAAGGCCAGGCCTCTGCTTTTATTAAGGGAAAGTAACAGCTTTGTTATCTCATCACCTGTTGCCTTATCAAGGTTTCCTGTAGGCTCATCTGCCAAGAGCAATTTAGGCCCCATAATTAAGGCCCTGGCAATTGCAACCCTTTGTTGTTCGCCTCCGGAAAGCTCTCCAACTCTATGTTTTAATCTATTTTCTAAACCCACCTGAGAAAGTATTGCTGAAGCCATTTCAGCGGATTTTGCCTTACTGTAACCTGCTATAAGGGCTGGTATCATAGCGTTTTCCTCAGCATTAAATTCAAGCAGAAGATGATGAAACTGAAAAACAAAGCCTATTTCCCTGTTTCTGATCTTACTGAGGCCTATCTCATCCATCTGATAGACATCGAGGTCTTTAAAAAAAACATTACCCTCTGACGGCGGCTCTAACGTTCCCATAATATTAAGTAAGGTAGATTTACCAGCCCCAGAAGGCCCTATTATGCCATAAGATTCACCCGGCAATACGTGCAAATTAATCCCTTTGAGCACCTGGATTATCTGGCCACTATTCTCAAAGGTTTTATAGATACTTTCTATCCGAAGCATAGGTTTCCTACCTACTCATATCTTAATGCCTCTACAGGATTTACTTTAGAGGCCTGCCAGGAAGGGTAAATAGTAGCGAGAAAAGATATAACTATTGCAGCCAATGCGATTGAGGCAACATCTAACCACTCCATTCTAACAGGCAGGGTAGTTATATAATAAACGTCTGGAGGAAGCTTAATAAATTTATATCTTGCCAGGAGCTGGCATAGAAAGGATCCGGATATCAAGCCCAAAAATGTACCAATAAGACCGACGAATAGACCCTGAAAAATAAAAATAGACATAATGCTTTTGGATGAGGCCCCCATAGTTCTCAGTATGGCGATATCACGAGTCTTTTCCATAACTAACATAACCAGAGAGCTAATTATATTAAGTGCGCCTACGAGCACTATCATGATCAAAATGATAAACATAGTCACCTTTTCGAGTTTTAAAGCAGAAAACAGACTTTTGTTCATCATCTTCCAGTCTTTGGTCCAGTAAGGATAACCAAGTTCTTCCTGAATAATTTTGCCTATTTTGTCACTCTTGTGTATATCATTAACCTTTAATTCGATCCCTGTAACCTCATCCCCAAGGGAGAGAAAATCCTGGGCATCAGTTAAGGATAGAAAAATCATTTTGCTATCGTACTCATACATGCCCGATTCAAAAAGGGCTGCTACCTTAAAGGTCTCTTCATTTGCTACCCTCCCTAACGGCGTCAATTTACCTATAGGTGATACCAGGGTTATGATATCTCCTGGCAGCGCTCCTATCTGTTTGGATAACTCGCTACCAATAATGATTCCTTGATTAGATTTATTTAACACATTGATGGAGCCTTTTTTTATCATAGAATTAATATTAATTACCGTACCAACTGTGACTGGATCCAGACCCCTGAGAATAGCCCCTGAAATGTTGCCAGCATGTTTAACCATTACCTCACTATAAATAAACGGGGTCGCTGAAAGCACACCATCTACTTTCAAGGCCTTCTCCATAACAGCCTCTGTATCCTTGATGCCAGCATTATAGCTTAAGATTAGCAAGTGGGAGTTTACACCGAGTATCTTTTTCATCAAATCCTCTCTGAAACCATTCATGACTGCTAGCACCACGATCAGGGCCATAACTCCTATGGTTATTCCCAAAATGGAAATACCAGTTATGATAGAAATAAATCCTTGCTTTCTCTTTGCTTTTAAGTATCTGAGAGAAAAGAATGTTTCAAAAGACACGGAATTAGCTCCACTTCGTTTCGCAATTTGGATTTATGGAATACTGGATTTATGGAATGATGGGTTTGAAGAAAGAAACAGAATCAAAAATGATTTTTTCCGCTCTTAATTCCCATTATTCCAGCATTCCGTATAGATAGCATAAATCTCCTATCACCAAAACACTCATGACTTAAATAACTTGTAGAAACTCCGATTAAGTAATCATTTCTTCCTCATTTGAGGGAAGAGGATAACATCCCTAATAGAAGGAGAATCTGTTAGGATCATAACCAATCTATCTATTCCAATTCCCTCTCCTGCTGTGGGTGGCATCCCATATTCCAATGCCTTGATATAATCTTCATCCATAAAGAGAGCCTCATCATCTCCCGAATCCCTTAAACGAGCCTGTTTAAGAAATCGCTCCCGCTGATCATCTGGATCATTTAACTCAGAAAAGGCATTTGCAATCTCTTTTCCACCTACGAATAGTTCAAATCTCTCCGCAATTGTGGGATTATCATCCTTTCTCCTTGAAAGGGGGCTGACCTGTATTGGATGGTCGACTATAAAGGTGGGTTGGATTAATTTTGGCTCAACCATATAGTCAAAAAGTTTTCCTAATACCCTTCCATCTTCTTCATTTCCCTCTAACTCAACCCCCTTTGATTTGGCAACATCTCTTAAGGCCTTGCTATCAAAAAGGGCACGCTCTTCTATACCACCAATGTCTCTCAGAGAATCAATGAGTGAGATCCTCTGCCATGGGGTAGTAAAATCTATACGATCGCCCTGATAGGTAACAGTCAACTTATTAAAGAGCTTTGTGAGGAGATGGAGGAAAAGTTTTTCTGTTAAATCCATCAGATCTTCATATGTTGCATAGGCAACATAAAATTCGAGCATGGTAAATTCCGGATTATGGTTAGTAGAAATCCCCTCATTTCGAAAATTTCTGTTTAATTCATAGATCCTCTCCAAACCTCCTACCACAAGTCTTTTTAAATAAAGCTCCGGAGCTACTCTCAAGTAAAGATCTATACCCAATGATTGATGATATGTTTTAAATGGTCTAGCTGTCGCGCCCCCTGGGATCGATTGCATCATAGGGGTCTCAACTTCTATAAAGCCTTGTTTATCAAAAAATTCTCGTATAGCCTGGATTATCCTACTTCTCAGGATAAAGGTATGCCTAACAGTATCATTAACAATAAGGTCGAGATATCTTTGGCGATATCTGGTTTCTATATCTACTAAACCGTGATATTTTTCCGGTAATGGACTTTGGGACTTTGTGAGAAGAACAACGGAAGATGCCAAGAGGGTTAATTCATTTGTCTTTGTCCTAAAAACCTGCCCTTTTAGTCCTACGTGATCGCCAATATCTATAAATGAAAAGATCTTAAAATTCTCCTCTCCAACTCTATCTTTCCGTATATATGCCTGGAGTTGACCAGTTCCATCTTTGATATGGATGAAAACTGCCTTACCAAAATCCCTAATAGACATAATCCTGCCGGCCAAGATGAAGGTATCAGGTACCTCCTTAAGTTCATCATTATCCATTGTACCAAAACGGCGTACCACTTCCTCTATTGTTATATCCCTTTTGAAGCCCGATGGATAAAGTTTAAATCCCTTTGCTCGTAGATCCTTAATCTTCTTCTTTATATCTTTGATAACTCCACTTGACTCATCCATTAATAAAACATTCCTTTCATTGAAAAAATCGTAAACGTCTAAGCTTTAGATTGGCAAGTTGCAGTAAAAACAAAAGGCATCGGATTTTCCGATCTCTTCATCCACAAGAAGAGCTAAAAAAATGAATCTTTCCTTGATTATTTACTTTTTTTATTTTATAGGTGGTTACGTTTAATCTAATTATGTTTTTTAGTCAAGACAAAAGAAAAAGATTAAAAAATCAACATGTTAACAAAATAACTTGTTAATAATAGTGTCACGTTTTTCTCTTTGAAAAAACTACAAAAAATATCTTTCAAAGGAGGTATTATATGGCTAAGCTGTTGTGGAAACCATCAGAGGAGAGGATCAAGAACTCCAATATGTACAAATTTATCCAATTTATCAACAAGAAATATGGGACTAACTTTACGGAATATCGTCCTCTGTATCAATGGTCGATTGAAAACATTCCTGAATTTTGGGCATCTTTTTGGGACTTTGCCGATATAAAATACTCCAAGTCTTATGATTCAATAGTAGATGATCTAACAAAGATGCCAGGGACTAAATGGTTCGAAGGTGCAATGCTAAATTTTGCTGAGAACCTTCTAAGATACAGAGATGATCACACAGCCTTTATTTTCAAAGGTGAAACCCAAAAATCAGCTAAAATGAGCTATGCAGAACTTTACGACACTGTGGCGCGCCTTGCAAAATCACTCCGGCAGATGGGAGTTTCCCCAGGAGATCGGGTTGCTGCCTACATGCCTAATATGATGGAGACGGCTATTGCAATGCTTGCTGCTACAAGTATCGGTGCTACATGGGCCTCCTGTGCCACTGATATCGGCTCAGGCGCAGCCATAGATCGCCTTGGTCAAATTGAACCCAAGGTATTATTCACCGTTGATGGATATTTTTATAAGGCTAAGGCCTTTAATTCTCTTGGCAATGCAGCTGAGATTGCAAAGGGAATACCTTCAATTGAAAAGGTTATCGTAACCTCATATACGGAAGAGAATCCTGATATCAGCAATATCCCGAACTCCGTATATTTTAATGATTTTCTATCTAAAGAGAGTGGGCTTGAAATTCAGTTCGAACAATTACCTTTTGATCATCCCTTATTTATCATGTTCTCATCCGGCACAACTGGAAAGCCAAAATGTCTGGTCCAGGGGGCAGGGGGAATCCTTATTAATCAACTAAAGGAACTGATATTGCAAACCGATCTAAAACGAGATGATATTCAATTCTTTATCACCACCTGTAGCTGGATGATGTGGAATTGGATGCTAACCTCCCTTGCTACAGGAAACACACTTGTTTTATATGATGGTAATCCCAACTATCCAGACCTCGATGCTATGTGGAAGCTCATTCAAGATGAAAGGGTCACCATGTTTGGAACCAGCGCAAGCTATATCAACTTTATCAAAAGCCAAGGCCTCAAGCCCGGGAAGAATTACGATCTCTCATCATTAAAAGAAATATGGCAAACAGGCTCACCCCTTTCACCTGAAGGCTTTGAGTATGTATATGATGAGATCAAAAAAGACCTCTGGTTCAACTCCTCTGCAGGGGGTACAGATATTAACGGCTGCTTTTGCACTGGAAGCCCTACAAGCCCTGTATATGCAGGAGAACTACAGTTTCCTGCCCTGGCCATGAAGATAAATATATATGATGAAAATGGAAATCCTGTAGTTGATCAGGAGGGAGAACTTGTATGTGAAGCACCTGCCCCTTCTATGCCCCTTTACTTCTGGAATGATCCAGACAACAAGAGATATAAAGATGCCTACTTTAATGTCTATCCCAATATATGGCGCCACGGAGACTATATTACGATGAATAGTGAAACAGGTGGGATAACTTTCTACGGCCGTTCTGACGCAGTGCTAAAGCCATCTGGAGTACGCATAGGTACAGCCGAAATATATAATCAGATTGAACAAATGGAAGAAATTGCTGATAGTCTGGCAATAGGGCAACAGTGGCAAGGGGATCAAAGGGTTATCCTCTTTGTTAAACTTGCTGAGGGTCATACTCTCACAGATGAGTTAAAAAATAAGATAAAAAAGGCCCTCCGTGCAAATGCCTCTCCACGACATGTTCCAGCCAAGATCATTGAAACACCTGACATACCCTATACCCTTAATATGAAGAAGGTTGAAGGCGCTGTTACCAATACTATACATGGCAGGGCAGTGCTAAACAGGGATGCCCTAAAGAACCCAGAATCACTGGATTTTTATGAAAATCTACCTGAGCTTCAAAGCTGAAAGAGAGATTTCCCTGACAGGGTAAAAAGGGCTTCATTTAAAAAACCCACTGTATAATCAGTGGGTTTTTTATATACGAGCCTTTTTATCCTAAAATTTTCTTCATCAATGCTATCAGTTCCTCTGGTTCTTCTGGTTTTTCGATATAAGCTTCAGGCTCAGGTACAGATTGACCAGCAAATTCATCCAATACTTTCTGGGAACGAAGAAAGCTTTTTTTAGGTATAGCGGAGAGCACAATCACAGGGATATCCTTTAAAGCTTCCTCGGTCTTCAATTCATGATACATCCTGATTCCACTCTCTTTTGGCATCAACATATCTAAAATAATCAAATCCGGTTTATGCTCTCTTACCTTCCCCATGCCCTCAACACCGTTCTTGGCTTCCATTGCTTCATATCCGCTTTTTTCCACAAGTTTTGAGACAACCTTTCTGATATCAACATCATCGTCAACAATAAGAACCTTCTTCATGATGCATCCTCCTCCTATTATTTCTTAACTTAAAATTTATATTCTCGCAAAAAGTCCTTTTTACGAGTTTGTCAAAATTAGCTCTGGATCTCTTTTCCCATTGCTCCCGATGTGGCTACATTTCTATATGGCAGTCGTATGGTAAACGTCGATCCCTGTCCGAGTTGTGAGTTTACAGTGATGGTTCCACTATTCTCCTGGACTACTTTCTGAGTATTCAGGAGGCCAAGACCAGTACCCCTTCCCTCTTTGGATGTAAAGAAGCTGGTAAATAGTTTCTTTTTGACCTCTTCATCCATGCCACAACCGTTGTCAGAAACCTCAAATCTAACCATGCCATCGTCTTCAAGAAGTGTTGTTACTCGCACTACCCATTTTTTCTCTTCATTAGAGTCGAAAATGCAGGCATCTCTTGCGTTGGAAACCAGGTTAAGCAAACAGCGATGAATGCCTTTAGGGTCCATAACTGCCTCACCTATGGATGGATCAAAATCTTTAATAATCTCTATGTCATATTCTTTTGTGCTCGCTTCCATAAGCTTACAGACCTCATTTGCAATCTCATTGGGAAAACATTTTTCATATTCTGGCTTGCGTTCTCTGGAGTATTCAAGTAAATCAAGGACCAGACCAGAAATCCTGCCCATGTTACTTTCTACCATATCCCAGCCGTCCTTAAGGGAATCTGTCTCATCTTCTTTAAGAGCTTTGTTTACCAAATAGACACCACCTTTGAGGCCAAACAAAATATTTTTTACATAATGGGCAAGGCTTGCTACGGTTTGCCCGATAGCTGCTAACCTTTCAGATTTGATTAGTTCATGTTCAAGGTGTTTTATCTCTCGTAATCTTTCCTCTACCTCTATCTTGACTGCGGTCCAGTATTTAACCCTCTGTGAAAGTTCTCTGTAATCAAAGGGCTTTGCAATATAATCATCTGCACCAATACCCAATCCTTTTACCTTGTCAGGTATCTTTCCTTTCGCAGTGAGCATAATAATGGGGGTACGTTTGGTACCTTCAGAACCTTTTAGCCTTTTGCAAACCTCATAGCCATCTATTTTGGGCATCATTATATCTAATAGTATTACGTCAGGCTGATATTCCTCTACCTGTTTCAGGGCCTGCTCCCCATCATAGGCTTCTGAGGTATGATACCCTTCAGCATGAAACCTCTTTGTCAGTAACTCAACAGTATCAACATCATCATCCACTATTAATATCTTGGTCTTGTTATTCATTGAGATTTCCACAAATAGGTTACGGATTATGCTTTAGAAAGTGTTCTATTTGCTTAGGTAATTCATGGACATCAATGGGTTTAGGGATATAGCCATCACAACCTGCAGCTAAGGCAACTTCCATATCCCCTTTCATTGCATGGGCTGTCAAGGCAATTATCGGAATACTCTTGAGATCTATATCGCGCTTCAATCTTCTTGTTACCTCATATCCATCTATCTTTGGGATAAAAAGGTCCATAAGAATAAGATCCGGGTTTTCAGCCCTCGTTTTTTCTATAGCCTCTTCCCCATCAACTGCCTCGATTACATGATAGCCTTTGATCTTCAAGACCTTTACTACCAATTCCCGGTTATCCTGATTATCCTCAACTACTAAAATTTTCTGTGATGAACCTTTCTGAATTCCTTTATTATCCATACCTATTCGTGTTTAAATCCGGTTTAAGTTTATATACCAGTATCTCTCGCTTTTGGCAGGAAAATATCATTACTCTTTTAAGCCAAACTGATTTTTGTGACACTCATAGAATAATGGAATTCTCTCCGCTTGTCTCTTGCAATACCATTACTCTTTTACAGGTAAAGTAAAATAAAACTTGCTGCCCACTCCGTATTTACTCTCCACCCAGATATTTCCACCCTGCATTTCAACTAATCCTTTGCAGATACTAAGCCCTAAACCAACCCCTCCGTATGGACGGGTTGCTGACAGATCAAGCGGTCTAAACTTATCAAAGAGCTTATTAAGATCCTTTTCTCTGATTCCCATGCCTGTGTCTGAAATACAGACCTCAACGAATTTAGGTGTCTGGGAGGGTCTGGCACTTAAGATTATGCGCCCTTCCGAGGTAAATTTAATGGCATTATCCAGTAGATTTGCTACCACTTGCCTGACCTTATCCGGATCTGCGTATGCCAAGGGCGATCTTTCATCAAAATCCGTATCTATAATTAGCCCCTTTTTGTTTATCAATGGTTCAAGGGCGTAGACCGTTTTTTGGATAATATCCTGTAAATCTACCTCTCTCAAGTCTAATTCCACTCTTCCAGATTCAATCCTGGACATATCTAAGATATCATTAATTAATGTGAGGAGGTTTTTGGCATTATTGTGTACCTTTGTCAGGCTGTTCTCTTGCTCTTCAGTGATATCCCCATCCACCCTATCTAAAAGCAGGTCCGTATAACCAATTATAGAATTTAGGGGGGTTCTGAGCTCGTGGGACATATTTGCCAGAAAGGTAGATCTAAGTTCGTCAAGCTTTTTAAGTTCTATATTTGCCTGCTCAAGTTCTGTTGTCTTCTGCTCCAATTCCTCTGTTCTACTGGCTACCTGTAACTCCAGATCTTTACTGAATGAAGAGATCTTTTCATACATTTCTCTCATATTTTTTAACATATGTAGCAAGGAATCACCCAGCTGGACTATTTCATCACCTACATGCATCTTATATACTGTACACTTACGGCAGCCCTCCAGCTTTTCTGGGAACTCTCTGGATGACTCTCCTTTACAATAGGTACTATCTATATACCAACACATTACATCAGTCTCCCTATGTGCTGGGCAGTCGATTTTATCACATCTCTCTATCTCCCAACATTTAACCTTCTTACCAAGATCTAATCTGGCATTTAGATTCCCACGGCTGACTTCATTCGCAAATTCGGTGACCTTCAAAATAGGTCGAGTAATATGCTTGGATAACCACCGGATTAAGAAAAAGGCTACAATTACCAGGGAAATCGCTGCCAGGATAATTTCTCGATTCCGCAATGCTGTTATCCTCTCCTCAATGGGTCCCCAGTTAATTCCTACAGTTAGGACCCCTAGTATATCCTTTTCACTTCCATGACACTTGAAACAGGGCTTTTCATTGTGAATGGGAATGGCATGAGAAAATACCTTTTTACCCTTATAGAGCTCAAGGCCCTTGATTAATTCTCTTGCGCGCAGGGCATTCAAGGTAATCTCAAACTCGTTAACCTCGCCTATGCTATCAGGATCTGTACTATATCTGATGATGCCAAATAGATCGATGAGTTTCACTACCTCAAGGCCCTCAAGCATACCTACTTTCTCCAATATGGCCTGTACATATTCCATCTCTCCGTCAAGCATGGGATACTCTATCCCCTTCATTACGACAGCACTGATATCGAATGCCCTTTCCTCCTGCTTCTGCAAATGGAATTTTATCCGTGCCACCGCCTCATAGTAAGTAAAGATACCTATTACTAAAACCAGAATTAAGCTTACCCCCAAAATTATCTTGGTTCTTAAACTGCGAAAAAGCAATTCAGTGCTTAATCTGCGCACAAGGGATATAAGTTTGTTCTCTATCTTTTCCATCAATACCCAATATGTTTATGCTGGTAGTGACAGGAAGTACAAATGTTTTTAGGAATACTTAAGGTTTTTAGGTGTTCTTCTACAGTAGGTGCCTTTATATGTAGACTTGCTGGCCCATGGCATGCCTCACATTGGATATTCTTCATATGTGGTGTTTCATCTACACTTTTAAAACCACCTTTTTTACCATAACCTGTGGTGTGACAGGAAAGACATTGAGGATCACGATCCTTACCTCTCATCTCCAGTATCCGGAAGTTTCTTGAATACTTCCATTCGGAGTATGTCTTTACATGCTCTGGGTGGCATGTCTTACATTTTTCCATTCCTACATAAACTGCTTTTTCCTCTTCCTTTTCAGCAAAGGCATTGAAAATCTGAAATTGAAACGTCATGCAAAGACACACAATACTAATAAGGAAGACAGCCTTCTTGACAAAAGCTTTCATTACTCCCCCCTTGCTAATCAGTAGTCGTTTTTACAACCTAATATCTTAAAATTTATTTCATGTTTTGTGGTTAAATCAAGTACTACTGCTTTTAAATTCGAATTTCTCAAATGTATATATTTAATAATAATGCTATCGATTTCTTGTAATCGTTTTACTAAAACACTCTACTAGGGAACTAATAATGTGGGCAATTCTGATACCTCTGCCACCTGATGGGAAACACTTCCCAACCACCTCGCCTGCCAAGAACTCTTTCCTGTTGTACCTGTGGCAATAAGAGTGGCATCACGTTCTCGGGCTGCATTTTCAATCTGGGAAAAATCACCAATATAGAGGTGAGATTCCGCTTCTATGCCCTCACCTTTAAGGGCTTCACATAATTCATCAAGTTTTTTTCGATTCTCTTTTTCCATTTTCATGAGACCCCTTTTCCCCAGACCTGCCATTTCCTTCTCAGTTACAACGTGGATTATTTGTAGCTTTTTAATAACATTTTTTAAACCGACTAAAAATTCCAATGCTCTATTAGCTGGAGGAGACCAATCCGTTGCCAGAAGTGGCCTCTCAAACAGCCTATCATTTACCTTGCCGGAGTCTAACTTGTATTTATGTACGAGGACTGGTTTAGTAGTTTTTCGAAGAAATTCTATTGTTTTAGAATCTATATAAAGCTTTTGCAGTTTGGTCCTCTTTTGACGACTGATCACGATAAGGTTTACGCTTTCCTCTTCTTCGGCTTCCAGAATTTTAGAAACCGTATCTCCCACTACGATATAGGATCCACATTCCATACCCTCTTCAAATAGGCTTTGTGCCCAATCCACAAAACGGACTTCAGCCATTGCCGTAAGCCTCTTTTTTTCATCCGTAGTATAATAGCCTATGCTACGATCTATCACATGCATGAGCACCACATGATCAAGGCCTGCGTTTCTAAGAACCATTAATGATCGTAAGGCATCAAACCACAATTCCTCAAAATCGGTTACAAACAGTATCTTTTTGATTTCCATAACTGGCTCTCCTCTTTTAACGTATTTTGGATATCTTACCCGTTTTACTTTTTTCTTTTCATCTATTCATGGCTTCTCTCTTCCAGTTCTAAAGTTTGTCACACTCAACAGGAAAAGGATCTTACCTAACACGACATTACCACGATGCCGCGCGAACAATTACTCAAAATATGCCCAAGACATAGAAAAAAATCAACCATCTTTAATTTTCCATAGGTAGAAAGCAGCAAGACCTGTGGATTCAAAAAATAAAATAAATCAAAGCAAACACAAAGAGGAGTATAATTGCCAAAAGAACTCCCACACCTATTGGTCTTCTATATAGATCTTCGTCATATGTCTCACCAGAAGAATACCCGCTTACATATCTCAACCCTTTTGTGATTCTTAAATAAACATATGCTGTTGGTATCTCGAGGATCGAGATGGGGTTTCTGGCTAATCGGGTAATGATATATACTGCCCTGGAAAAGCGCACCTGCAATGTGGACCTGAAGTTGCTCAGCGGCACAGTACATACCCATATCAGACCCCTTCCTCCCATTCGATAGAAATAGTCAAAATCTAAGATAGTTGCTCTGTGAGGCACAACCATGGCTTTGGCTAATATAAAAGCTACTCCGGCTAACATAAATAGTTGAATAACGCCAAATATGTGGGAAGGGGTGAAGGGATGATAGTGAACCACGCTATAAGGAAGTATGTCAAAGAGTACCTTAGGGTAAACGCCAATAAACAAACAGGCAAAGGCGGTCAAGCCCATGGCCAGTTGCATATTAAAGGGGGCCTCTTTGGAGTCTATCTCATAATTTCTGACAAAGAAGCAAAAGTAGCAAAGTTTCACAAAGGAGAGAAATGTTCCCACGGATGCCAGGATCAATATGAGCTCTAAGATGGGCATGTGAGCCTCTACAGCAGAGGCTATAACCATCCCCTTACTTACAAATCCATTAAATCCTGGTGCCCCGGAAATGGAAAGGGCAGCTATGATACAGGTAATGCAGGTGACAGGCATAAACCTTGCTAGGCCTCCCATCTCGCTTAACTTTCTTCTTCCTGTCATATACATAACCGATCCCATACACATAAAGAGTAAGGCTTTATATAAGATATTATTGAAGACATGGGCTATTCCACCATTTATACCCTGTGCAGTTCCCATTCCAACCCCTGCCACCATATATCCCACCTGGCTTATAATATGGTAGGCAAGGAGTCTTCTGGCATCATTCTGAAGTAATGCAAATGTGACACCATATACCGCCATAATCCCGCCCATGTAAGCTACTAGCTCTACACCTGAAAAACATCTGGCCAATACATAGACACCAGTTTTTGTGGTAAAAACTGAAAGAAACACACTTCCTGTAATAGTGCCCTCGGGATAGGCATCTGGTAGCCAGGTATGAATAGGGATAAAGGCGGTGTTGAGTCCAACCCCAATAAGCATGAGCCAATAGGCAGGACTGGGTTCCAGAAGGGCGACTGCAATGGATCCCTTGCTGACAGTATAAATAATAATACCAGCTAACAAGCAACAGCCGCCAAATATGTGCATCAAAATATACCTAAAACCGGCATTAAGGGAATCCTTGTCTTTTTGAAACCATATCAGAAACACCGATGCCACAGCCATAATTTCCCAGAAGGCAAATAGGCTGAAATAATCTCCAGCAAAGACTACTCCTAAAGAGCTTCCTATATACAGGAATGCCGCTATATGTTGCCCATCCTGTTTCACATGCAGACTATAGAGTATGGCCAAAAACCCTATAATGGTAAATATATATCCCATTACCAGGCTCAGTCTATCAACCGTGCAAAAGATGAGGTCATATCCAAGGAAGTGATATACCCAGCTTGTACCTGGAATTAGATATAAGATATCTAAAAAGGCCACTGCAGGGACCACAAGAATGTATACCTGCTTTAGTTTTCCCTTTAAAATGGGGATCAGCATTGCTCCAAGGATAAATATCAAGGCAGGCGGAACGGCCTTAATCATAGAAATCCTCCTTCTTTTGTGCAAAGGAAGTCAGTATCGCTGTGGCCACTATCAATATAAATGCCCCGATAACTCCAAAAACCGCATCAATTGAGGGTATTTTGTGCCAAAAAAAGACAGCATGCTCGTGCCTAATAAAAAATCCAACAGGGATACATACCACGGCCAATAGTATAAACAACCTTTTAAGTATCTTTTTCATATTAGACTCCCTTTATTTAAAGTAACCACCATGAAGGGCGAACTTAGGGGTTTCGCTCCAATTGGATTTTTGGAGTGATGGAATACTGGAGTGATGGGGTATCTGTCCAGCATCGTGAGCGATCAGGCGAGGCGTGCGGGGAAGATCAGAAACTATCATAATTGATAGTATCCGTTTTTACCAACAATATTCCATTATTCCAGTTTTCCAATTACTGATACGGAGCGTAGCAAAGTCTGTCTTTTTTATGCCTTAACGCAATCTTATAAAATAGATCAAACCATAAAGAAACAGAAGGATTATAGCTATAAGGACACCCAAACCTATAGGCCTTCGATAGACATTTTCATCATACCTCATTTCTTTTACTGCAGCAAGTTTGGATTCCAATTCCTTCAGTTCATCTATCTTATCATTATATATGTCAGATGCTTGGTAAAACCTATTGATAATCTTCAGGTGAATATACCGTATTGTTATCTCAGGGAGTAAGATGGGATTTTTACTTAGACTTGTAATGCTTGCCACCGTTTTAGTAAAAAAACTCTGTAGTCTAAGCCTGAGGTCTTGCATGGGATTACTGACGAACCAGAGGAGAAGCACACCTGGTTTTCTATAGAACCAATCAGTGTCAACGCTAATGGTGGCATGACCGCCGAGTTTATCTATGAATAGCCAAAATGCTGCGGCGGTGAATAATAGTAGTTGCATAGTCGCCACTACATGGTAGGATGCATAGGGATGATAATAGACTGGATAAGGTAAAATATCATAAAGGACTCTTGGGTAACAACCGATAAAGATACACAAAAAGGCAGTTAGACCCATGGCTATCAGCATATTTAAGGGAGGCTCTTTGGCCTCAATCTCTTCCTCTTCTATCTTTTCTCCCTCGGGAACCCTGCCAAACCAGGTGCCATAGGGAAGCTTTAAGGTAGTGCTTAAGAATGTCCCTATGGAGGCCAGGTGTAATAATAGGTTTATAATAGGTCTATGGAGCTCACCTGCTGCGGCAACAACCATGGTTTTGCTTATAAACCCATTAAATAGTGGTACCCCAGAGATGGAGAAACCGGCTATCAAGTAAAGGGAAAGGCAGATGGGCATCATTTTGTAAAGGTTTCTCCCCTGGAGTTCAGTAACCTTCCTTCTTCCTGTTACATAGATTACTGCACCCATACCCATAAAAAGCAAGGCCTTATACAAAATGTGGCAAAAAGCATGGGCGGTAGCACCATTCATGGCCATCTCGGTTCCTAATCCCACACCACATACCATATATCCAACCTGGCTGATGATATGGTATGCAAGAAGTCTTCTAATATCGTTCTCAAGGACCGCATAGACCACACCATATAACGCCATAATAGCTCCTAACCACATCAGGATTTCAACCCCGGGGAAGGCCCTCAAAAGCACATATACAGCGCTTTTGGTGGTAAAGGCGCTTAAGAATACACTTCCGGTAACAGTGGCCTCTGGGTAGGAATCAGAAAGCCAGGCATGAAAAGGGGGTACAGCGGCATTGATTATAAAACCAAGGAGTATGAGTTGAGAGGCAAGCCCCCCATATTCGATAAAACCAAATTGTGTGGATCCTGTATTTGATACATGTATGATGATGCCAGCTAAAAGAGCGCAACCGCCGAATATATGAACCATAATATACCTGAATCCAGCATCGAGGGCCGCTTTATCTCTTTGATACCAAATGAGAAATACGGAGGATACAGCCATAATTTCCCAAAAAACAAACAGGGTAAAAATATCGCCGGCAAATGTAACCCCCAGGGTGCTCCCTATATAAAGAAAGGCTGCCACATGCTGCCCTGCTTCCCTTACATGGAGGGCGTAGACCATTCCTAAAAAGGCCGCAATGACAAACACATATCCAAAGCACATGCTGAGCTTATCGACCCTGCCAATGATAAGGTCATATCCCAGAAAGTTATAGACCCAATAGGTGCCTTTATGCATATAGAGAAGATCTATAAAGGCTATAACAGGAATAAGGAGCTGAAATACCTGTCTCAGCCTCCTTCCCCGGAGAAAGGGAAGGAGAATGGCACCCAGAATAAATATAAAGGCGGGAGGCACTATATCAATCATAGTAATCCTCGTCCTTCTGGATCCCGTGATGGCCTAATGCCTTTGATCCCAGCACAATCACAATGCAGCCAAAAAATCCAAATAGTGCATCAAAGGCCGGAATCTTCTCCCACCAAAAATGCACATGTTCATGTGGAAGAAATACTCCGATCAACATACTCACCCCACAACCAATAAAGAATAGATATTTTAATTTCCTCCCCATCTACACCCCTCCAAGTATCTTCCCGGCTGCCATAGAAGCTATGTTAAAGAAATTAAAGAAGGCATTTGGAAATATTCCCAGTATAAGTGAAATAATTGCTGTTATCATCAGGGGAACAACCATTCTCATTGGGGCCTCATCAAAATGCGGGTTGATAGCCTCTTCAGGTATTTTAAAGAATGCGTTATAGATTATTGGGAAAAAGTAGGCTATGTCCATCATGGCACTTATGAGCAAAACAAAAAGAAAGACCCCCTCTTTAGCCTCAAGGGCGCCCAATGCCAGATACCATTTACTGATAAATCCGCACACAGGTGGGGTTCCTGCCATACCCATCGCACAAACAGCAAATGCGCCAAAGGTTAACGGCATCTGCCTGCCAAGCCCATCGAGCTCACTTATATTTTCTTTATGGGTCTTCACATAGATGGCCCCGGCAACAAAAAATAGGGTAATCTTCATAAAGCCATGGCTACCAATATGAAATATGCTCCCGGTTATAGCGCTTGGGGTGAGCAAGGCAGCGCCCATGACGATTATGGAAAGGTTGTTTATAGTAGAAAAGGCAAGTCTTCTTTTAAGATTATCCTGTGCAAGTGCATACATGCCGGAAACAATAACGGTGAATGCAGCAAAATAGGCCAATATAATCCACAAATCAAGTTCATGGAGAAGTGGCGGACCGAAAACATAGAGAATAATCCTTAAACAGCCAAAGACACCTGCCTTGACCACTGCTACAGCATGGAGAAGTGCACTTACAGGAGTTGGGGCTACCATCGCAGTAGGTAACCATTCATGCATTGGCATAAGAGCGGCCTTGACACCAAACCCTAATATAAGAATAGAGAACAGGAATATAAGCGTACCAGGGGAACCGTAACCTGAAAGAAAACCACCAGGCTTGAAGTCAAGGTTCCCTGTAAGGGTGTAGATAAAGATTATGGCAAATAAGATAACCACACCTGCTATAAGGGTGTAGGCAAGATATTTCCTTCCACCCATGATAGCATCTTCGGTCTCTTTATGGGCCACCAGTGGATAGGTAGCCACTGTCAGTATCTCATAGAATATAAAAAGGGTTAAGAGATTACCTGCAAAGGCAATTCCCATGGTTGCAGAAAGACAGAGGGCAAAGTTAAAAAAGTACCGTGTCTGGGCATGTTCATTCAATCCCCTGACATACCCTATGGAATACACTGAAGTTGCAATCCATAACGCAGATGCCAGAATACCAAAAAACATACCAAACTGGTCCACCCTGAACTGGAGGGAGACCCCTTGTGTAAGTGAGATAATAGTAAACTCTAATGTCTTTCCATCCAAGACAAAGGGAACCATGGAAAGAACAATGGAAAACTTAATTATAGAGGCAAGTATGGTCCAGAATTCCCGTAAATTCCTGTTCCTTTCACCTGTAAAGATGATAAGTAAGGAACCTATCAATGTTACCAAAACGGCTAATAATGGCCTTATGGAAACTATCGTCTCCATTAGAACCGAGCTCCGCTTTGCTCCGCAATTGGAGGGATGGCCTGCCCTGGCGCGACTTTTCTGGAGCATTGTGGTGCCTCTGTAATACTTCGGGAGTATAATCTATAAAACTCAGTTATTGCATGCCTGGTCTGGGCCAGGGAATAATGGAATAATGATAAGAAAAAAGATAACAACCTTAAAAACATTTTTAATCTCAAAAAGTTGTAGAATTCCCAATACATTGTATTATCCTTCACTGAATCCCTAAAAACCTGCAGGAAGAGCAAACTGAATTATAGTAGAAATAATCTTCCCACTCAGTACACCAAACGACAGTATCCCTGCTCCTGCGATAAGTGTTGGTACGAGCATGGTTAGCGGAGATTCCTCACGTGTGATAGCCAATTCTGAACCTACGCTGGAATTTTCAGCCACTGGCTCAAGGTATGCATTCTCTATACATCTGAAAAATAGTATAACATTTAAGAGGCTACTTACCAGCAACACTGCCACAAAAATCCACTTATTTGCATCAATTGCACCAAGGATAAGGTACCATTTGCTAAAAAAACCACAGGTTGGCGGAATTCCTATCACGGAAAGTGCTGCTATAACAAAGACTGCCATAGTAAATGGCATCTTTCTGTGAAGATACCTTAATTGAGAGATCTCTCTTTTACCAGACCTATACATAATGGCACCTACAACCAGGAAAAGGGCAAGCATCATAAAGGCATCATTGAGTATATGCAGTATTGCGCCTGTAAGTCCATTCCTGTTAGCAAGCCCTACTCCTAATGTGATATATCCCACTTCGCTGACCAATATATACGCGAGCATCCTTTTTAGGTCAATCTGTGCCAAGGCTAATATCGCACCAAAGAGTATTGCCGCTGCAGCCATCCAGCCGAGAATAGTGGTTACTGGAATCAATTCTATAGAGAAATATGGCGCAAATACGGTAAACATAACTCGTATCATCACATACGCCCCTACCTTGGTCATCAAGGGGGCAAGGAGAGCACTTACAGTAGATGGGGCATAGGTATAGGCATCCGGTAGCCATACATGCAAAGGGAAAAGCGCCATCTTTATGCTTACTCCTACCAAAAAAAAGGCAAAGGCAACCAGCACTACCTTAGAATGATATAGGTTGGGTAATATCTGAGACAGGTCAGCTATATTAAGTGAACCGGTAACTATATAAAGGTAGCCTACACCAAGCAGGTAGAAGCAGGCACCAATGGTCCCAAAGATCACATAATTAAAGCTGGCAAATGGTGCACCATCTTCTCCTACGGCTATAAGGGCATATCCTGCAAGGGATGCAATCTCTAAGAATACATAGAGATTGAACAAATCACCGGTTATCACTATTCCCAAAAAACCCGTGACCTGTAAGAGAAAAATGCAATAGAAAAAAACGATCTTTTCTGGTAGTTCCTGCTCTACACTTCTCTTTGAATAAATAGCTACCATAAGGGAAACAAATGATACGATGACCAGCACAAATGCATTGAGGTAATCAACCACATATTCTATCCCCCAAGGAGGCTTCCAGCCTCCCAGATAGTAGTGGATTGTTCCTGTGGTGATAACGATATGTAATGTATGAAGAGACGCGAGAAAAGAGAGGGAGAGGGCCACTAAAGTGATTGGATAGCAAAGGCCTTTTCTCCACCAACCAAAGAGAGGGTTAAGAAAGGCGAATATCAGGGGGATAACAATTACTAAAGCAGGAGACTGTAAAATCATTTTCTGAGCTTTAAGATCTCATCTTCTTCTAAGGTATTATACCTTTTGTAAATAGCTATTACTATAGCCAGAGCAACTCCAAGGGTACTGACCATGACCACTATAGCAGTAAGCATAAGTACATGCGGTAAAGGGTTTACATACGCTGTAGCCTGAATAGCATGGACTCCATGGCCATGCTCTATAATAGGCAAAGTTCCTCCCCTTTTTGCAGCAATAGAGACAAAAAAAAGGATGATCGCCGTCTGAAATAGGTTCATGCCAATAATCTTTTTGACCAGGTTTCTTTTGCCTATCATGGCGTAAAAACCTATCATCATCAGGATAATATAAATCCAGTAATTGTATTTGCTAAATATAAAGTCGAACATGATTCGTGTTTGTTGGGTTTTTTGTGTTTAACTACCCCAATCCCTCAATCCGTTTATGTTTTTTACCTTTAACTTTAGGCACTTAAATCGTAACAAGGCATAAATGCTTGGAATCACAACTGACAAATGACTAATGACCAATGACATTCTCTTACTTTCTTTGTCTTCTTCTTCTTAATATTAGAATACACGAAACGCCGGCAGTAAAGATTACGGTAGTCTCTCCCAGGGTATCGTAGCCCCTGTAATCTGCCAGCACTGCGGTAACTATATTTGGTGTGGCTGTCTCTTCAAGTGCCTGTTCAATATACTCGGGGGAGACATGCTTGCTTGCAGGAGAATTGGGATCACCCCAGTCAGGCATATCTACTGTACCATAAATAAGTATTATCCCTGTCATAATCACAGTAATAAGAGCCAATATCCTCAATCCTTACTCCTCCTCTTAGTTTTACTTACTGCGGCAATTAATAACACTGTTCCAATGCCTGCACTAACAGATGCCTCAGTAAAGGCAACATCAACAGCACCCATCTCAGTCCATAAAAGGCACATAAAGAAACTATATGCACCAAGTATATACACAGCACTTAACAGATCCTTTACAGAAATTGCAGCTATAGCACATATGATAACAAAAAGTAGGAGTATGAAATCAAAAACCGCTATCATTTTATCTCCTCCTTGTTTTTTACCCATGGCTCCAGGCCACATCTCATAGCAGCCCTGGAAATGGCATGGGTAGAGGTAGGCTGGGCAAGGAACATAAATACTGCGATAAACATTATCTTCAAGCTTGTAAGGGAAAATCCCTCATAGATGCTCAGGCCAATAAGAGATAAAAGAACTGCAAGGGTATCACCTTTTCCTGTGGAATGGAGGCGGCAGTAAAAATCAGGAAAGCGTAAAAGCCCAACTGTTGCTGCTAAAAAGAAAAAGAACCCCACAAGAAGAAATGGAATAGAAGTTAAATGGAGCATATGCATCAGACCTCTCCTTCCTTCTCTAAGTATTTGGCTGCAGTGATTGTGCCAATAAAATTAAGCAGGGCATAGACCATACTGATATCTATAAACATATCCACCCTATTATAGATAAAGCCCATAATTAAAAGAATAACCAGGGTCTTGGTACCAATAGCAGAGATAGCTGCAATCCTGTTTAGTATACCTGGTCCGAATATACCTCTGTATAGACACAGAAATACAAGGGTAAACAAACCTATTCCGAGAAATAATAAAAAGTTACTCATCTCTTACCCCTAAACCTTCCTCATCCTCAGGAAGCACTCCTCCTGTGGATATGTCAAAAAAGATTGAAAACATGACCGCCATTACAGCAATTCCAACGCCAATCTCAACCCCGAGTATACCAAGAGACCTTGCCTGGGCAGGTATTACCCTTAAGATAGTAGACAGCCTTCCATAATCCAGATAGTTGCTTCCCAAAATGAGACACAACAATCCAATTCCTGAATAGATTAATAAGCCAAAGGAACTAAAGAGGCCAGCCTTGAGCTCAGAAATCCTTTTTTTTGCATCTTTAAGACCATGGGTTATAAGATACAAAATAAAACTTGCACCTAAGATAACGCCCCCCTGAAAGCCTCCTCCTGGACTGTAATGACCATGCATAATAACATAGAGCGCATAAATCTGGATAAATGGTACAAGTACCCTCGATACAGTTCTTATAATGATATCATCTGTAATGCTTATCATTTGAGTGCCCCAAATATGCTCGCAACATCTAAAACATCCTGAATATATACGTGGTCTGCCTCCATAATGACATGAGCGATTTTATCTTCCATTTCTCCGGTATTAAGATCATAGGCAACCTTTCTATCCAGGGCATGTACAAAAAACTCCCCTTCCCTGATATCTACGGTAATGGTACCTGGAGTGAGGGTAATGGAATTGGCTAAACCAACCCATGAGATGTCACTCTCCAATTTTGTCTTAAACCGTATTATCTGAGGATCTATCGGCATCTTTGGGGATAGTGCCAGATAGGCCACATGCAGGTTTGCCGAAAAGATCTGGCCTAGGAACCAGGGGCCAGCTTGAAGGAACCTTCGAGCTCTTGTCCTAAAATCTCCAAGCCTGATGTTGAAAAATAAGAGATCGTGAGATAGGTACGCGACAAGAACCGAACAGATACCGCCAAGGGTAAGATGAAAGTAATCAAAACGTCCCGAGAGTAAAATCCAGAAGGCAAAGAGGATGAAGAAGGTTAGGGTAAAATTCCGTAGTGCTAATCTTGGTTGCTTAGCACTCAATAGAAGAGCCCTGGCTTCTTGTTTCTCTGTGAGGGATTTTGTTTCACTGGTGAACTTTGCAGAAGTGTATAATAATTCCCTGGCCTCTTCTCTGGCCTTTTCGCTATTTTTACCCTTCTCAAGAATCTCAAAGGCTTTATAGACTGCCTGCACCAATACCGTAACTTCCATATCTATCCTTTGTAACTTAAGGAATAATCAAAACAGGCACAGGAGACTCCTCTGCTACCCGATAGCACGCACTCCCTGAGGTAATTTCCTTCACGATGCCCTTTGAGCCATATCCCATTACAATAAGAGTGGCTTTATAGTCTTTTGCCGCTAATAAAATCTCTTCTGGCGTCTTGCCAGCATAAATATGAGATTCGGTATCTATCTTTTCCTCTAAGCAGATCTTTCTAATCTCCTCAACCCTGTCCCTCAGTTGCCTGATATCCTTGACAGTCGGTTTTTCACTCAACACATATACTGCGTCTATTAGTCCTACGAGCGCCTTCACACCTATAATATAAAGCAATGCCCTTTGAGTTGAATCAGACCAGTTGATAGCAAGAATTACATTATCAAACAAGCCTTTTGTGGAAAAACTCCTTTCCTCACCATTTTCATGAATAAGCAGGAGGGGAAGACGAGTATTTTTTATCAGATTTCTCACTACAGAGCCTTTAAACATCTTTCTCTTTTCTCTATTGAGGTGAGCTACAATAAAGGATGCATTCTCTTTATTGGCTGAATCTAAAATTCTTGGAATAAGCGGTCCTGATCCCTTATCTCTCTTGAGGTTTATTCCATGCTCATATAACTTCTCCTTCAATCCCTGTGGAAGGCTCTCGGAGAAAAGGATAATTTCCTCAAGTCCAATCTTCTTTATATCCAGCAATCCTTCAAGCAGATCGTAGGTTGGCTCTTTTAGGTAGGTTATGTAGAGGATTTTATTTATTTTTACAGGCACTACTATTTAACCTCAGTTGGCACAATCAAGACAGGTAATTCTGATTTATCTGCGAGAGAATGGGCCGCACTGCCTGACCATTTTTCCTTCCAGATACTTCTCTTTTTCGCTCCCACAACAATCATAGTGGTCCTGTGCTCAGAGGCTGCCTTTTGAATCTGCTCTTCAACTTTACCAATATAAAGATGTGGCCGTGCATCAAATCTTTCATTAACGAGAACATCACATACTTCATCCAATCTCTTTTTATTATTCCTCTCCAATTTTTGTGCTTCCATTTTGGATATTTTGGCAACATCCTTTTCGCTCATCACATGAACAATATCAACTCTCTTCACCGCACCTCTTAAAGCAAGGACATAGTCAAGAACCTTTTCAGAAGACACTGACCAATCAAGCCCTAAAAGGAGCCTCTCAAATGGGTTCTCACCCACCTTTCCAGACTGTGACAGATAATTATATATCAAAACCGGCTTAACAGTTCTCCTCAGAAGCTCCGATGTTTCTGAACCGCCATAAAGTTCCTCAAATTTAGCCCTTTTACGGCGAGCAGTTACAATGAGATCCACTTTTTCAATTTCAGTAACAGAGAGGATTTTAGGTACGATATTACCAATGGCTATATGGGCCACAACCTCCATTCCCTCCTCAAACAGAGTTTCCGCCCAATCAATAAATCGAATATCAGCTATCTCTTTTAACTTCCGTTCTTCCTGCTTTAAGTAACCGGTACCCCTCCGCATGGCTACTTTATCCCTGGATATTACATGGAGAAAAACCACATTATTCATGCCTGCCTTTCTTAGGGCCATCAATGATTGTAAGGCATCTAACCATAACTCCTCAAATTCGGACACAAAAAGTATCTTTGAGATTTTCATAATATCTCCCAATTCCTCTTAATTTAGATCAGCCTAAAATTTTCTTTAATGTTTCAGCCAGATCTTCTGGCTCTACCGGTTTTTCAAGATATGCCTGTGGTTCTGGTACGGTTTCTTCACCAAACTCAGTCAAGGCCGCCTGGGATCTAAGAAATGTCCTTTTAGAAACACCGGAGAGCATAACAACCGGAATATCTTTTAAGTTTGGGTCGAGTTTTAATTCATGATACATCTTAATGCCGCTCTCCCTTGGCATTAATATATCCAGGATAATTAGATCTGGTCTCTCCTCTTTTACCTTTTTCATACCCTCTGCACCATCTATTGCCATGATCGGTATGTAACCGTTTTCCTCCAGAACAGTTGAGACAAATGTTCTGGTATCGGCATCATCCTCAACATTAAGTACCTTTTTGGCCATATTAAATCCTCCCTTTAATAGAGTTTGTTGAGTTCGAATCACGTCAGGCAATCAGCAGGGAATATAAAATCTGCTTACTGCCTACTGCGTATTGCCTGCTTCTTTTTTTCTGTCTCTTGATATGGTAAATAGATGTTGAATGTAGTTCCATTCCCTTTTTTAGAGGCTACGTGTATCATCCCTCCATTCTCTTTGATTATCTTTTCGGTTACCAATAGCCCTAATCCGGTCCCTCTCTCCCCTTTGGTACTAAAAAGAGAGGAAAAAATTTTTTCCTTTGTCTCTTCATCCATGCCCATTCCGTTATCGGCCACCTCAAATTTGATTATATGATTTTTCATGATTGCTGAAGTTATTTTAACCTGCCAGGATTTTTTTGATGCGGAATCAAATATGCAGGCATCGATGGCATTAGAAACAAGATTCAATAGAGACCTATGGATAGCCTTCGGATCTATAAATACCTCGCCTAATAAAGGATCAAGCTCTGTTTTTATTTCAATATTGTTCTCTCTCGCCCTTGATTCCATAAGGGCATATACCTCTTTTACTATCTCATGAGGAAAACAATTTTCTTTTTCTGGTTTACGCTCCTTAGAGTACGCAAGTAAATCAAGAACGAGGTCCGATATCCTCCCTACATTCCTCTCTATCATCGCCCAGCCGCTTTTTATCTTATCTGTATTACTTTTGTCAAGTGCAACATTCAATACATAGGTACCACCTTTAAGTCCATTTAAAATATTTTTGATATAATGGGCAAGGCCTGCCACAGTCTGCCCTGTAGCTGCCAACCTCTCAGATATGATCAATTCTTTCTGCAGTCTTTTTATCTCTCTTAAATCCTGAAAGAAACCAACACAACCTACAACCTCATCTTCCGCGTAGAGAATAGATCCTGAAAATCTTGTTGGAACAGTCTCTCCATTCTTTGTGAGAATATCAACCTCCCTCCACTTTGATAGATCGACATGGCTTCTCATTTCTAACCCGGACCTGAATTCTGAAACTATTTCCTGTGGATAAAGTCTGTCAATATTCATCTTTCTTATTATTTCAGAACGACTGTGTCCAAATATCCTCTCTGCACCTTTATTATAGATGATAATATCACCCTTCTCGTCTGTAGCGATAACAGCGTCATTCGAAGACGTAATGAGTTTATTCTGAAACTCAGCTCTCCTTTTTACCTCTTCTGTAGCAATTCTCACCATTCGCTCAAGGTCATCGGTATATGCCTTCAGCTTCTGCTTTATTACTATCCTTTCCGTCGCTCTCTTCAAAGCCACTGAAAGTGCCTCATCCTTTATGGGCTTGTTAAGGAAATCTGAGGCATCGAGTTTAAGGGCCTCTATAGCCAAGTCCATATCCCCATGGCCTGTTATCATTATAACCTCGGCATCAGGATTCAATTCCTTGATCTTCTTCAAGGTCTCGACCCCGTCCATACCTGGCATCTTTATATCTGTTAAGATTATAGACGGTGATTCCTTTTTAAATATCTCAATACCCTCCTCTCCTCCTGCTGCTGCTGATACCTCATATCCATCGTTTGCAAGAGAGAGGGTTAAGACCTTCCTGATCCCCTCTTCATCGTCTATGATTAAAAGTTTGGACATATCTGTTATTTATAGTGTCCGTTGATAGTTGTTAGTTGTCCGTGGGTTTACTTACTTGATTTTTGGTTATTACCAATTGATTTGATATAAGCACTTAATTTAGGAGTTAGTTCTTCAATCAATTTCTGTAATGAATGTATCTCTGTTTCAGATAATAGTTTTCTTTTATATGCCCTCCTAAGCCAGTGCTTTAATTCAAAGAGAGATCCCCTTGCAATTTTAGCAAATCTCCTATTGTCGGCAAAGCTACTACGTCCTGTCCCTTTTTACCCTGTTAAATAAGATTTGAGCCTCCTTCTTAAAAACATCTTCCCATGAAATGTTTTCAATTATTTTTCCCTTCTTGTTGCATCATTTTGATCAAAACATGCCCCGGTTAAATATAGGCTAACACCATTTAACGGGGTAAACCTCATATTAGCTTAATTTAAATGGCCTGCCCTGTGAAATGCACTTTCTTCTATATTTCATCAGGGCCCTTTATCCTTTGTAGATTCAACAAGTTCCTTATTGTGCTGCTCAAATCTTAGCTTGAGGTTCTTGGTAAAACCTGTATAAAAATCTTCATCCTTCATACTATGCAATACATATGTGTAAAACACATCCTAACCTCAAGCTATTTAACAGGGCAGGTATTTGCACCTATACTGTCTGCTGAATTTACCAGTTGCTTGCCAATTGTACTCTGAGGAAAACTGCCCCACTTGAGAACTACTTCCCATACAAGATCTGTTATTTCTTCTGCTAATTGATAAACACGAAGATTTTCAAACCCTGTCCTCGCCATACCATTGTATCCTATCATATCTCGTTTCTATTTCTACAACGGACAACTGACAACGATCGACTGACATTACCTATTATTCTACACAAGGGAATTTCAATGTGAATGTAGTACCTTTATCTACCTCGCTTTCTATCTCTATTGTTCCACCATAGTCACTAATAATTCGATAACTAATGCTCATCCCTAATCCTGTACCCTGGCCTACTTCTCTGGTGGTAAAAAAAGGCTCAAATATCTTATCAATTATCTTCTTTGGGATCCCTTTACCAGTATCAGATACTGTTACGACAACTTTATCATCATACGAGAACGATCTTATCTTAAGCAATCTCTTCCATTTCTTATTGCCCCACCTCAAACCCTTATCATCCATGGCATACATTGCATTGGTTACTAAATTGATAAAGACCTGCTCCAGCCGGTTATGATCCGCCATAAGGTAAGGCAGATGTGGATCAAGATCAAGTTCAACACTTATCTGGTGCACCCTTAATTGCTGGCCCAGAACCTTAAATACGTCTTTAATGGGTTCATTTATATTCAACTCGGTTCTGGTAAGGTCAGATTGCCTGGCAAATTCTCTCATATGCTTAATAACTTTTGAGGCCCTGTCTACGTGGCTACCAATCTCTTCAGCCATAGCACTCAACTCATCATTGGATATCTTCTGCCCTTTTTTTAACTTCTTCAAAAAGAAATCACTTGCAATCTGAATCACATTCAAGGGTTGTGTTAATTCATGTGCCATCCCTGAGGCCAGAGTTCCCAGAGTGGCAAGCTTGCTTGCCTGTACCAGCTGTGCCTCTTTTTCTACATTCTCGTTAATATCGGTTGTCGTTGCTATAACACTATCCATGCCCATATGTTTCGCATGACATGCCACAATATTTACATAGAAGGGTTCTCCACCTTTTTTGATATGTCTCCTTCTGGGATAAAAGACACACTGATGGTCAGTGAGTTTCTTTAAACCTTCTTCAAGATCTTTATCCTCTTCAAATACCAGATCAAAAAATGTCTTTTTCAACAATTCTTCTCTTGATTGTTGATAACAATCCAGGGCTGTTGCATTGACATCTATAATGTTAAAGGTCTGCCCGTGCATGATGAAAATTGGGTTAGGAGCGCTATCAAAGAGGGTTTTGTATTTCTCCTCCGACCTGCGTAATTCCTCATTAACCTTTTCGAGTTCTGCTGTTCTTTCCTCTACCCGCATTTCCAGCTCATCATGCGCTCTCTGCAATGCCTCCTGAGCCTCCCTGCGCTCAGTTGTATCCCAGAGTGTTTCAATTGAGCCTACAGTCTTTCCATCAGCCGTTTTTATCGGTGCGGCTGTAAAAAAAAGCCAACTGCCTTTTTCGCCTATCTGTGGGAAAAAATCCTCTGCCTCATACGCGCCCTCGATGAGGGCCGAATTGCTCCACGTATGTCCATAATACTTCTTTATCTCTTTTTCATTCATTCCATCTACAATCACATCAGCCATGATTGGCCTTTCTTCTCCCCTGAAAGGTAACCATTGCTTATTCGTTCCAACTATCTCCTCAGCCTTATAGCCGGTTAACTTCTCGCAGGCACTGTTCCAGTGTGTTACAATATGATCTTTGTTTATGACAAAGGTAGGTACGGTACTTCCCTGTATTATCTGGGAGAGCGCCCGCTCCCTTTCAACGAGCTCTCTTTCCACACTCTGCAAGTGCCTGGTCCTCTCTTCCACTATCTTGGCAAGCTGCTGGGAAAAATGATCAAACTCTATTTTAATCCTCTCCGGCTCGGCTATATATTTTCTTAAATCCTTCTTAATTCTCACCCTTTCTTCTTCTATCTGAAGAAAGTCCCAGACTGACATGGCCTCGAAATGATCTATCAACCTTACTTTTGCTGGTTTAGTTATCTTAAGTTTCTCCAGGACCTTATTATCTCCTGTCAACTCGATAATTAAATTCAGACCTTTAATAGTAAAAAGATCCTTATAGTCCCTGGTAATGAATATCCCTCTTTCTTTTGCATATATCAAACCCTCGGCCTTATCATTTATATCTGCTACACCCAAGATGTTGAGTTTATGGTTAATAAAATTCTCTCCAAGGACAATTGCAAGGATAGCCTTACAAACCCTACCTCCACCCACAATAACAATGTTTGAATTTTGCAAGATTTCTCTCATCGTATTCCTTTTTTCAATCAGAATTTAAGTGAGCTAAAATGCCTAAAGCCCGCCCTGGCGCGAGGTTACTGTAACAAGCCAATGCCTCTTTAATAATTCTAAGCAGGAGCTACTAAACTCAGCCCTTGTATGCCAGGTCTGGGCAAGGGTTAAAAGTGCCTAAAGTGTAAAAAGAAAATCAGATTTTATTTTTTCCAGTATAATCAGTTAATAGGTAACTTACGTAGATAGATATTCTGAATTAATTTTAGATTGTGAATAGTTTAATACATAATTCATTAATTACTAAATTCGTAATTCCAGATAATCCTATCTATAACTTTAGCTCACTTTAGGCATTTTTACCCGCCAGACTTACGGCGGGTTAAACTTTAGGCACTTTTAATCAATAATATAAGATCTGATCGGCCTCTAACATGAGTTTGCAGACTTCATACAAATTAATAGGATCAATAAAGTCCTCAATATTTGATTTATCCTCAATTCCTTTTGCAAATCCATCAAGTACATGAAATGTGCCACATGAAACGATAGAAATCCCCATCTTATCTCTTTCAAACCGTGCAAGCTGTTCCATGTTATCCGGCAGTTTTTCTGCTTTTAGTCCCTCAAACTGAGAGGCAATTAATTCTTTTACATCAGCTGTCATGGTAAATCCTGCTAATGTACCTTTCTTAGTCATCTCCACTCCATGAGGGCCATACATAATTGTTACCTTTTTCGCCTTATAAAATTTCCGTGCCACCCAAGCAATAGTATAGGCTGCAAAATGATTGTATCTCTTATCAGGCCCTGTATTTATGAAAATAAGGATATTATCTACTACTGCCATTATCTTTATCCCCCTTTCTAATTATCTTACCTCATTTTTGACGAGAGAGTATATTCTTCTCCATTTTTCCTGTCAAGCCTCGGCCCGGATATTATTTCTTTTAGAAACTGGCCGGTATACGATTCCTTAGTACTGGCAATCTCCTCAGGTAAACCAGCACCAACAATAAAGCCTCCCTTCTCTCCCCCTTCCGGACCCAAATCAATTATATAATCAGCTGACTTAATAATATCCATATTATGCTCTATTACTACAACCGTGTTTTCCAAATCGACTAAATGATTTAAGACATCCAAGAGTTTCTGTATGTCTGCGAAATGGAGTCCAGTTGTAGGTTCATCCAAAAGATACAGGGTTCTTCCTGTGTTTTTTTTCCCCAACTCTCGGGCCAGTTTAATCCTCTGTGCCTCACCACCGGAAAGAGTGGTGGCAGGCTGCCCAAGTTTTATGTATCCAAGTCCAACGTTAAACAATAACTCTAACCTACCTCGGATCTGGGGGATAGGTGAAAAAAACAGCAGAGCCTCCGCTACTGTCATATCAAGCACATCTGCAATGTTCTTTCCTTTATACCGTATCTCAAGGGTATCCCGATTATACCTCAACCCCTTACACACATCACAGGTAACATATACATCCGGAAGGAAATGCATCTCAATTTTGATAATCCCATCACCCTTGCAAGACTGACACCTTCCTGCATCTACATTAAAGCTAAACCTGCCTGGGTTATACCCCCTAACCCGGGATTCTGGTAGCCGAGAGAATAGATCTCGAATATGTGTAAATACTCCTGTATAGGTTGCTGGGTTAGATCGTGGGGTTCTTCCGATAGGGTTCTGGTCTATATTAATTGCCTTATCCAGATACTTTATGCCCCTTACTCTCTTCATCCGACCAATCCTTTCCTTTGAATGGTAAAACTTTTGTGCCATTGCAGGATAGAGAATCTGGTTTATTAAGCTGCTCTTGCCAGACCCTGAAACCCCGGTAATGCACGTAAAAGTACCCAAAGGAATAGTAACATCAATATTTTTAAGGTTATTCTCTGCTGCCCCTTCAATGACTATTTCCTTTCCATTGCCTTTTCTTCTAAGGGCTGGAACAGGGATGGAAAGTCTTCCTGAAAGATACTGACCAGTGAGTGAGTTTTTGTCTTTCACAATCTCAGCAGGTGTGCCGGTAAATATCACATGACCGCCCTGCTCACCGGCCCCTGGCCCCATATCTACGATGTAATCTGCTGAAAGTATCGTTTCAGGGTCATGCTCCACAACCATCACCGTATTACCCAATTCCTTTAATCGTTTGAGGGTTTGTAAGAGTTTATTATTGTCCCTGTGATGCAATCCAATGCTTGGTTCATCCAAGACATACAATACACCGGAAAGAGAAGAACCGATCTGAGTGGCCAATCTGATCCGCATCTCTTCTCCACCTGAAAGTGTTGATGTTGACCTATCAAGAGAAATGTAGTCAAGTCCTACGCTCTCTAAAAAGCCAAGCCTTTTAATAATCTCTTTGAGTATTTGCCTGCCAATTGCCTCTTCTTTTTCTGTTATCCTTAGCCCTTGAAAATATTCATGGGCCCTAGTAATAAACAATGAAGTTATCTCAGCGATGGATTTTCCACCTATCTTTACAGCAAGACTTTCTCCTTTTAATCTTGCTCCATTACATTGAGGGCAGGGCCTAATATTCATGAATCTCTCTATCCATTCCTTAGAAACAGAAGAATCTGTCTCGTGGTATCTCCTGTTAAGATTTGGAATAATTCCCTCAAAGGGTTTTTTATAAAAATGGCGTCTATCGTCTCTGTCAAAATAAAATCTGATCTCCTCTTCTCCTGAACCATAGAGAAATGCCTTTTGAACGTGCTCTGGGAGTTCACTAAAAGGCGTGTATAAATCAATTTCGTAATGCTGGATAAGGGAGCCCAGCATCTGGTGAAAATATATCGAATGCCTACCCGCCCATGGTTCAATTGTTCCCTCTCGTAAGGAAAGATCGGGGTCTGGAACAATTAAATCGGGGTCAAAGTACATCTTGATTCCAAGACCACCACATTCCTCACATGCTCCTAAGGGATTATTAAAGGAAAACATCTGGGGAGTCAGTGGTGGGAAGCTAAAACCGCATACCGGGCACGATGCTCTCTGGCTAAAACGATGCTCTGCCTCACCAATGAGATCCACAATTGCCAACCCATCTGATAAGGTAAATGCCAATTCTAAGGAATCGGTAAGCCTCCTTCTTATGGTTTTGTTTACTATTAATCTGTCAATAATTACCCTGATAGAATGCTTCTTTTTTTTATCCAGGTTGATGTCAGAATCAAGCAACATGATATCACCATCAATCTCAACTCTTACAAAACCTTCCTTTCGCAAACGGTCAAGCAGATGAGTGTGCTCTCCTTTCCTGCCATCCACCACAGGGGATAAGATCTGGATCTTGCTCCCATCTTCAAAGGTCATTATTTTATCTACAACCTGTTGAACGGATTGGGACGTAATGGGAATATCACAATGGGGACAAAAGGGATGCCCAATCCGGGCAAATAGAAGCCTCAGGTAATCATAGATCTCGGTCACAGTACCCACTGTCGATCTTGGGTTTTTGCTGGTAGATCGACTCTGTATAGAAATGGCAGGAGAAAGACCCTCAATGGAATCTACATCTGGCTTATCCATCTTCTCTAAGAATTGCCTGGCATAGGTGGAAAGTGACTCTACATACCTCCTCTGTCCCTCAGCATAGATGGTGTCAAAGGCAAGCGTTGATTTACCAGAGCCAGACAATCCTGTAATAACAACTAATTTGTTCCTGGGGATAGTAACGTCTATATCCTTAAGATTATGCTGCCTCGCCCCTCTGATAACTATATCTGTTAAAGACATGTGTGCTTATAGTGTTTATTGGGTTTGTTGGGTTTATGGTGTAAAGAATTAAAGCAAAGGGCAACCCCCTAACCTTTAACCTTGTGCCTTTCGCCTTGCGCTTGCTATTTTTGCGGCCATCCTTATTGCAGCTATGAGACTGGATGGATCAGCTACTCCTTTTCCCGCAATATCATATGCTGTGCCATGGTCAACAGAGGTTCTGACAATAGGTAAACCAAGGGTTATATTTACTGAATCCGAAAAATTAAGCAATTTCACAGGAATTAAGCCCTGATCATGGTACATAGCAACAACCGCATCAAATTTGCCATTAATAGCATGATAAAATATGGTATCAGCAGGAAAAGGTCCATCTACGAGCAGACCATCATTCTTGGCCTCATCCACTGCTGGTTGTATTATCTCTTTATCCTCCAGGCCAAATAAGCCTGACTCCCCTGCATGAGGATTCAGGCCTGCTATAGCCACATGAGGTCTTTTAATAGCAAAATCCTCTTCTAAGGCACGGTAAGTGAGTCTAATGGTTTTTAATATCAGGCCCTTATTCAACCTTTGAGGCACTTCTCTTAAGGCACAGTGTATAGTCGCAAGAGATACTCTAAGTCTCTCACCTGCCAGCATCATACCATAGTCCTTTGTATTGGTAAGTTTTGCAAGAAGCTCAGTATGACCGTCAAACCTGTAACCAGCCTTATGCATAATCTCTTTACTTATAGGACATGTAACCATTGCTGATGCCTGACCATCTTTGTTAAAATCTACTGCCTTTACTATATAATCAACCATGGCTTTTCCACCATGTACAGTAGGCTGCCCTGGTATAAATGAGCCCCTCTTGAGATTTGAAACAGATATAACATCAACCAGCCCTGGACTTCCTGTCACCTCTGAAGGGGTTTTTATTGTATGAAAGGAAAGAGGCTCGATCCTTTTGGATACCATTCTAAGGACATTTATATCCCCCAGCACAATAGGCCTGCATACCTGGTAGACATCATCTCGTAACAAGGCCTTAAGGATTACCTCAGGCCCTATTCCAGCAGGGTCTCCCATGGTAATAGTAATACGAGGAAGATCATGCATAATATACTCCAAATATAATTTTTTAATAAATTTTTATTATCTTCTTCTTAATTATTCTATGTCAATATAAATTCTTGCTTTTGTGTTAGCTTAATGAAAATGTCCCCTCTAACTGCTGTGTTAAAATGTCCCCATTATGAAAAAGGATATTTTAACAATGAGTCAGAAAGAGAGGCAGAGGTACCATCTGTTAAAGATGGTAATAGATGGTAAGACTACCTT
>DATKWM010000049.1:0-37049 GCA_035529575.1 Desulfatiglandales bacterium | reverse complement strand
GGGATGTTTAACCATTTGGCTATTGGTCGAGTGTCCTGTTCGTTGGAACTGGTCATCCCCCCTGGGTCGTCACACACTACCAACACCAATCCTTTTCCAACCCCCGTCATTTGAAGATTTACGAGAAAGTCGGCAATCACGTTCACCCCATTGGCCTTCATGGAGCTAAGGGCACGAATGTTAGAGAGGGAGGCTGCTGAAGCGGCCTCAAATGCAACCATCTCATTGATCGACCACTCTGCGTAGAAGCCCATCTTTTTGGCTATCGGGGCGAGGGTGGCCATAATCTCCGAAGAAGGGGTTCCTGGATAGGCAGTAGCGAATCCTATTCCTGCCTCAAGCGCACCGCGGGCAATTGCCTCGTTGCCAAGGAGAAATTGTGTTGTCCCAGGGGCATCTATTTCGATATTCGACATAGTATTAACCTTTTCTGAACTATTCTAGGAGCGTATTAATCAAATTTTGCGAGATCCCTAAATAAAGCACATCATCTATTCCACCTGTCATGGATATGATATTCTGGAGCGCCTTCTTTTTTTTGTTCAGCGAGGCACGCTTTAGATTCGTCAGGCTGTCAGCAGGGATGTGTTGTGTCTCAATTGCGTGGCGTCCCTTGGCGATTTCTAAAATCTCGGCACCAGCCTTGGTACGGATAATAACCGTGTTCCATCCTTTAAACATGGTCCGTCCAGAGCCGACTGAAATGTCGGAAAACTCCGCAGTCATATCAAAACAGTAGCTACAGGCCTTATTGATGAAGGGGCTCAGTTCATCCAAATCGACGGACTGTGTTTCTGATTTTGTATATACATCAAAGCTGTGCGCTGGATGATGGGGAATATCAAATTTAATTGCCTTTGAAATATCGAAGCGATTGTGCAGAAACTGGTGAAACCCATGTGATAATGTCCATCCACAGAAAAGGCCAATCGTCAACTTCACATTTTCAATATTTGCCCTATTGGCTGGGGGTGATACCTTCATCTTGCTCAAGGAGGCAACATGACAAGGCAATCCAACAAAACCCAGTTTCTCTGTGCTCTCCTTGGGGAGATGATTAATGGCTTCGAGAACAGGGCTGGGTTCATAACTCACTCCAGCGCATTCCAACAATTCCTCTCTATTTCGAGCGATAAAACCGTGAGGAACCTTTTCATCATCTAGTTTGGTCTCCACTGCACCATCTATCATTCCCTCGGTCAGGGCAAATGAGAGCAGGCTCGTGACGACTCCCCCGTCCTGTGCTTTTTGTTGTATTTCCTTATCAGTGGAGCGTGCTAGAAAAACTTTCTTTGCGATACCGATCTCATCCTCGCCATATGGCACGCCAAAAACTTGCTGGTTAATAGCGTTCAAATCAGTAGAGGTTCTTGGGCAATACTGGTAACATTGTCCTTCAGACAGGGTGCATTGATGTAGTCTTACTATTCTCTCAGTATGAAAGGCTAAATAGGGGCAGAAACCAAAACATCCTCCACATAGAGTACACAACCCTTTATCTATAACGTCTTTAAACAGTTCCTTAGAAGCCTTGCCTTCCATAACTAAGCCTTCCTTTCAACCTTCCATAACCAATGCCTTGTCCTCATCAAAAGATATTTTTGATAGAAGTATAACTGGTTTGTAAATGGGCATCATAAAGGCACCAGGTATAGCCTATATCTTCTAATCTCTTTATTGTGTATGAACGTAGCCATAAGTATACCTCTTTTCAGAAATTTGTGTTGGTTATAGGCATTGTGCAAGTTTTTCTAAATTATCGGCCAAGTTTACTCCTCATGTTTAAATAGGTGCCTTACCATTGCATCTCAGATGAAATTTCTTCTGCTGCCTTCATCACCAATCCTATTAATTCCCTATCAATTCTTTCCATAGTCATGGTAAAAATAGAGCCAGTGATACTGAGGGCAGCTATAATCTTCCTCCCTGCCCTAATGGGAGCAGCTACACATCGGACACCCTCGTAATATTCTTCATCGTCTATTGCATATCCCTGTTTCCTAATCTTTTCCAATTCCTCAAATAATCGGGGAAAGCTCGTTATGGTATTTCTTCCATAAGCCTTCAGCGACTTTTCCTTATAGATATCCATTATTTCTTTATGGGATAGTTGTGAAAGTAAAACCTTACCCCCAGCAGCGGCATGGGGATCTGTTCTAAAACCGATGTAGGTAGCCAGAGAAAGCCTACCTGGTGTATCAATCTTATCAATGTAAACAATGTGCCCATCTCTTAGTATTCCCAAATGAGGTGCCTCTTTGCATTCGTCATGGAGTTGGCGTAAGTATTTATTGGCAATTTTTCGGACATCAAGATTATCCAATATCCTCCTGCTGATCTCCAAAAATTTGAAACCTAAAGAGTATTTCCTGGTCTCAGGATCCTTGGCAATATAAGCATAAGGAAGAAGGGTGTTTAAGATGTGATGAATAGTGCTTTTGGAAAAACCGATCCTGTTGGTCATTTCCAAAAGGCTTAAACCCTGGGGATTATTGTTTAAGAGCTCAATAATCTTTAAACTTTTCTCAACTGTATAGAGCTTCATCTTTTGTGTAAATCAATATTTCAAATAGTGAAATTTAGTTTAAAATATCATAATTATGACCCTTGACAAGGATTATTCTATTATCACTTCAAGAACTGTAGGGTTCTGATCGATTGAAAAAACCCATTATCTTTTTGATCAAAGTTTCCAGAATATGATCTTCTTCAACATACTGACTATCAACCATCTCACCCTTTACAGAGATACATTGGGGGTTGCGGCCAGAGCTAAGATATTCTTCTTCAAGACAGGCATGCATGCAACCATTTATCAAAAGGATAATATCAACAGCCCTTTCCTTGTCAGTAATAAAATCTACTCTCAGATCCATCTTGCTTAGGGCCTTTTTTAGATCTCTTATGACCCTGGATCTATCTATCTGGGGATTACATCCACCACAATACCTGAGTCCAATTGAAAGCATAAAAGCAGAGAAAAGCCTGTAGATAAAAATACATTAATATATCTGGACTGTTTTTTCTTTTATTCTTCTCTTCACATCATCCCAATGCATCTTTTCATCTTTGCCGATGATCCGTTCGAAATATTTGTTTTGATTTATTCCTGCTATGTTCTTGGCAAGTTCCGTTTTTATACCAACCCCGCCCCTCCTTGCAATCATGATCTTTTGAGCTGCAGGTGAACCGGCCCCGTGCATGGACTCAGGGAGTCCTGCACCAACAGACATATTCTCGATTAATCGTAACATCTTGATTATATCCAGAGGTGGATACCCTTCTTTGCCTGAAAAACATTCCTTTAGAATCACTCCGGTTTCAGGATTGTCAAGATCCTTCTCTGTTGGAAGTGTTATGATCTTTCCGCCTGCAATATCCTGTGCTACCCTCATCCATTCATAGACCATCCTTGTAATGTTTAACTTGGTCACATTGGCCAAAAGGGGATTTATATGATAGGCACCAGAAGGGGTTCTGTACCCCTCATAAGAGCATGCCAGACTACAAGACCAGCAAGTCTCAGCCATTGCGATCATCTCTGTTAATTTATCAACAATGTGGGACGCCTTGCTGATCCCATGGGCTTCGGCTATCCAGTTTGATCCGCCTATAACCACATCAGCCAATCCCACCTTACAACCGCCATAGTTGCTTCTATGGTATCCAGCAAAGACCTCTACAAGTTCGGTGGTAAAATCATACTCACCAGCCATAAATACCCTCTCCCAGGGCACAAATACATCATTAAAGAGTATCACGGCCTCACCACCTACAATGCCATACTTCGGATTTCCCGCATCGATGATCCCATCTAAGCGTCTGGTATCATTCGTCTGCCTGCTGAATACATAGGTTACCCCTTTTGTATCAGCGGGTATAGCAAAGGAAAGGGCAAAATCTCTATCTTCTTTACCCATGGTTCTGGTAGGCATAGTAATAATCTCGTGGCTATTAATTGCGCCAGTGATATGTGCCTTGATTCCAGAGACGATGATTCCATCCTCTAATCTCTCTTTTATATGAAGGTAGGCATCAGGGTGCTTCTGCTCGCTGGGACGAAGACTTCTATCACCCCTGGCATCTGTCATGGCCCCTGAAGGCATCCAGTCATTTTTTTGCACCTCAAGCAGGTATTCCTTGAATCTCTTATGATAATTGGTGCCATATTTTTGATCAATATCATAGGTTGTGACGTAGACCCCATTAAGGCCATCTAACCCAACACATCGCTGAAAACAGGTACCTGTCTTTTGACCAAGGAGCCTCATCATCCTCTGTTTTTTCACGAGATCATCTATGCTTTGGTGGACATGGGTAAATCTATTTATTTTCTCCCCTATTAAATGAGAAGTAGCTGTCATGATTTCCTCATATTCAGGATCATGCGCCAATTCGTATGTCATAGCCGCTGCATGAATATGGGGTTGAAACATCGGCTCATCAACAATACTCTTTATCTTCTGACCAAGAAAATAAACATCAGGTCTTATGCCCCTGAGGGACTCGATATATTCCTTTCCGGTCATCATGGTCATTGCTTCACCTCCATTATTTCATATAATGAAACTCTGTTTAAAATATATCTATGGTTAATTTCTGTCAAGAGATGCTTTCAACATTGACAGATAAGAATAAAAGAAGTTTAAAAGAGCGCTATGTCTTGATCAACCACAACGAATAAGAAGCTTTTGATTTAGAAAAAGAATATGGCTCAGCCCTTGGGAATATCTATTGACATGCTGGCATGCTTCTGTATATTTTTGAAAAAATTAGGTATCTTGACATGTTAAAGAGAGAAACTACACACTGCAAAGGAAGGGATATGCATTGAAAACACAGAAATTGCTTTATTTATCCAAAAAGGATGTTGAAAAAGTAGATCTCCCTATGGAGAAAATTATAGAGGCGCTGGATGAGGCCTTCAAGGAAAAAGGCCGTGGCAAGATAGAGATGCCGCCCAAACCTGGGATCCACACGCAGCCCGATGCGTTTATTCATGCGATGCCGGCCTATATTCCCTCTCTTGGTTCAGCAGGTATCAAATGGGTCAGTGGATATCCTGAAAATTATAAGCAAAATTTACCATATATCAATGGATTGCTTATTCTAAATGACCCTAACACAGGTGTTCCTTTATCTGTGATGGACTGCATCTGGATTACAGCCATGCGAACTGGTGCTGCAACTGCTTTAGCGGCAAAATATATGGCAAATATGGACTCTCACACAGTAGGAATCCTTGGATGCGGAGTTCAGGGAAGAACGAACTTGAAAGCCCTCACAATTACGATACCTGCCCTTAAAGAGGTTAAGGCCTATGATATTTCAAGTGATGCAGTCAACAGATATGCCGAAGAAATGAGGAAAGACACAGGACTGAATGTACGTATTGTAGCAACTCCCAAAGAGGCAGTCCATGATTCCGACATCATTGTGACTGCAGGCCCTATTCTTAAAAATCCTCACCCTGCCATTGAAGATGACTGGGTCAAATCAGGTGTTTTTGCCTCTCCAGTGGACTTTGATTCCTATTGGAAAAAGTCTGCCTTTGAGAACTGTGATAAGTTTGTCACGGATGATAAGGATCAGTGTCTCTATTACAAATCCCTTGGATATTTTCAGCATATACCTGAAATTTACGCAGATCTTGGTGAAATCGCCGCAGGTTTAAAGCCGGGCAGGGAAAAAAAAGAAGAAAAAATCATCTGTGCAAATCTTGGTCTCGCCATGGATGACATGGCAACAGCTATTAAAATTTATAACAAGGCAGTGGAAAATAATATCGGAACATGGCTCGAACTTTGATTTAATAGTATAGGAATTTCCATTTTGGACGCGGATGAACGCAGATTTTTTGGATTAAGAATAAAATGATTATTATTATCTGTGTGTACCTGCCCGCCATCTGGCAGGCGGGTCTGCGGAAATATGCGTCCTAATTTAATTTACATCCTGAAATATCCCTAAGTTGATAGTTGAGCTACTCTATTTGAAAAATTAATATTCCAACGGATTCCTTTCCAAAATAGTACACTTCCTGATACCTGCGTTAGACGTCTTACAAATCTTTTCACATTTCAGAGTATCCTTTACAAGAGAAAATAAATATTATAATGGTTAAACCATTCTAATAAAAGGAGTAATATCATGTTCCGAGAGGCAAAGCAAAATAGAATATTTCAGGACGTGGTTGATCAGATTCAGGAAGCCATCCTCCAGGGCAGACTTAAGGCCGGAAGCAAATTGCCTCCCGAAAGGGAGTTGATATATACATTCAAGACCAGCAGAGGGACGCTTCGCGAGGCATTACGGGTCCTTGAGCAAAAAGGCCTGATTACAATCAAGACTGGTGTGAGCGGAGGGGCTTTTGTGAAAACTTTGTCCACCCACCAGGTTAGTGAGAGCTTGGATCTGTTGATACAGTATGAAAGGGTTTCCCTGAGGGATCTTGCGGAATTTCGGGAGGGTGTGGAAGGGATTGTTGCAGGTCTTGCTGTGGAGAGAGTTAAAAGTGAAGATATCCATTATTTAAAAAAGCTTTTAGCAGATGCAAAAACCCACCTTGATGAAGGAGCCTCTGGCTGGGATAATTTTATTCATGTGGATAACCAACTGCATATGGCTTTGGCTCATATCGCTGGAAATCCAATTTATGAATCGGTTCTTCAGACGATTTACGATAACATACATCGTTATTTTGATCAGTTTCTTCCAAGGGAAGAAGGCCTTCTGAGAGAAAACTATCGAGATCTGTGTGAAATTGTTGAGGCGGTGGAAAATGGGCACGCAGCCCAAGCGCATTTACTGGTTCAGAATCACGTATATCGATTTAATCGGTTGATGGAGGAAAGAGCATTGAAATCTGAAACTTGAAAATTGAAACTTATGTGAGATTTGGAATTAATCTTTTTATAAATCGATAAAGGTCCTTATTTATCCAGTTTCCAATTTCTAGTATCCAGTTTCCAATATTCTGTATTTTAATAATCTTACTTATTTGCGATATTTTTCTGTTTTGTCTCAGCCTGTCTGGATTAGGCCTAAGGAGAATAATCAAATGCCTGAATGCAGGATTGAAAAACATCCTATACTGAGTATTCCCAAAAGGAGGAAGATCGGATTTTATTGGAACAATGCGAGATTGCAGGCCTATAAAGACGAGGTGATCTCCTCCGCGCTGTTTGCCAACGGGATCCGCGCATTCGGCCATCATGCGAAGGATAGATCGGCTCAGGGGATATTTTGCGCCAATGGCCAGTGTGCCCAATGCATGGTGATCGCCAACGGGATCCCGGTGAAGTCCTGCATGACCAGGGTGGAAGAGAATATGGTAGTGGAGAGCGTTGAAGGCCTCCCAACGCTTCCCGAAGCCATGGAGGAGTGCCATTTTACACCCATTGAGCAGATCGACACCAATGTGCTGATAATCGGCGGAGGGCCCTCAGGTCTTTCGGCGGCCCTTGAGTTGGGCGAACGAGGGATTGATACCCTCATCGTGGACGATAAGGACCGATTAGGTGGCAAATTGGTGCTCCAAACCCACAAATTTTTCGGTTCGATCGAGGATTGCTATGCGGGAACCAGGGGTATAGATATCGCCACGATCCTGGAGGAGAATGTTCAGACCTATCCCTCTATAAAGGTGTGGCTCAACAGCACCGCAATGTACGTGTTCAGCGATAAAAAGGTGGGGATTGTCACTAACAACACCCATTATAGGATTGTCAATCCCAAGGTCGTGTTAAACGCTGCGGGGGCCAGGGAGAAGTCCCTGATATTTCCCGGAAACACCTTGCCCGGGGTGTATGGGGCTGGTGCATTTCAAACCCTGGTTAACAGAGATCTTGTTAAACCTGCCAAAAGATTATTTATAGTAGGCGGTGGAAATGTGGGATTGATTGCTGCATATCATGCCTTGCAGGCAGGCATTGATGTCATCGGGATTGTAGAGGCCTTGCCTCAATGTGGTGGATATCAGGTTCATGTAGACAAAATAAAAAGATTAGGGGTACCGGTATATACCAGGCATACAATTGTGAGCGCTAACGGAAACGAACATGTAGAGTCAGTTACAGTGAGCAAAATAGATAATAATTTTAAAAGAATAGTTGGCACAGAGAAAACCTATGAATGCGATACTGTATTAATTGCGGTAGGGCTAAATCCCGTGAATGAATTTTCTGAACAGGCCAAACAGGCAGGAATAAAGATTTTTTCAGCGGGTGATGCAAAGGAAATCGCCGAAGCATCCTCTGCGATGTTTAATGGGAAAATAACCGGTTTGGAGATTTCTCGCGAGCTTGGCATAGAGGATATGCCTATTCCACGAGATTGGTATCAAAAGGTAGATATCCTCAAAGCTCCACCCGGGACTATTGCCACGCCTGATTATGAGAGCTTTCCTCAAGAAAATATTACACCAGTATTCCATTGCGCACAGGAAATTCCCTGCAACCCATGTGTCTCTGTATGCCCTAAAGGGGTGATTTCTATTCCAGGTAATTCGCTTTTAGGAAAACCTCAGGTTGCCAACAACGATTGTATCGGTTGTAACAAATGTGTATTTATCTGTCCGGGTCTTGCAATCTCATTGGTAGACTACCGCAAGAATCAGGACTATCCTGTGGTATCTCTGGCCTATGAAGTCTATAACTATGAGTATAAAAAAGGTGATTCAGTCCTGCTAACCGATTATGAGGGAAATCCTCTTCAAGAGGCAGTTGTTGTTGACACAGTACTCAATAAAGCCTCACGAAAGACCCAGATCATCAAAGTAAGAGTTCCAAAAGAGATCGCCAAACGAGTTGCAGGATTCAAGATTCAAAGCGAAGAAACTACGCTACAGAAAGGCAAGCCCACTGTTGATAGAATTACCGACGACGCCATTGTGTGCAGGTGCGAGAGGGTGACTGCCGGAGAGATTCGAAGGTGGATTAAGAAGGGCATAAGGGATCTGAACCAGATCAAGGCCATCACAAGGGCAGGCATGGGGGCGTGTGGATCTAAGACATGTGGAGATTTGATTGTGCAATTATTTAAGGACGAAGGTGTGCCTGCAGAAAATATTACATTACATACAATACGACCGCTTTTTATTGAAGCCCCCCTCGGTGTATTCTCTAATATCTCTTATGGCAGCAAACATGAATAAATCATATGATCTGATTGTGATTGGTGCAGGATCAATTGGCGTTCCTGTGGCCATGGAGTTTTCGAAAAAGAGGCAATCTGTATTGGTTATAGACTCCCTCTCCTCACCAGGGCAAGGTGAAGACAAAAAGGCAATCGGAGGTATCCGGGCAAGCCATTCAGATAAGGGCAAGATATTAGTCTGCCAGAGGAGCATAGAGCTTTTTTCTCACTGGAAAGATACCTATGGAGATGATATTCAATGGCAGAGCAATGGGTATTCATTCCCCGCTTACACAGAAGATCATGAGAATATCTTAAAAGATTTAATGAGAATTCAACAAAAATTTGGTCTGAATATTAAATGGCTCTCTGGTGAAGAATACAGGGAACTCAATCCAGGAATTAATATGGAAGGATTGAGGGGCAGTACCTATTCACCAGGAGATGGCTCAGCATCGCCACTACTGTTTACCCAGGCTTGTTACTTTAAGGCCTTGGAGTATGGCGCTGAATTCAGATTTAAGGAGACAGTTATTGGTTTTCATATTGAAAAGAATAGAATTATTGTAGTAAAGACGAATAAAGGTGAATATCACTCGGCCAATGTGTTAAATGCTGCTGGTGCATATGCAAAAGAGGTTTCTAAAATGGCTGGGATTAATATTCCAGTAAAACCGGATTCTCATGAGGCGGGAATCTCTGAACCGGTAAGGCCATTTATGGGGCCAATGGTTGTGGATATGCGGAAAGAGCCTGGCTCAAAAAATTTTTACTTTTACCAGAACACCGAGGGTCAGGTAGTTTTTTGCCTGACTCCTGATCCACCAATTTGGGGTGTAGACACTCGTGCCACCTCCATATTTTTACCAATGATCGCAAGAAGAATGATTACAATTATGCCCATGCTTTTAAATCTTAAAGTTCGACGTACCTGGCGTGGACAATATCCCAACACACCTGATGGCTATCCGATCGTGGGAAAGATGAAGGAATTGGATAATTTCTACCAGGCTGTTGGTATGTGTGGCCAGGGCTTTATGCTTGGACCTGGTATGGCAGAATTACTCTACAGGTTGATGACCGAAGAGTATAATAGAGATGATCCAGAAACCTTAGATAGTTTCAATCCTTATCGTGAGTTCATGGAGCAGGAGATATTTAAATAAATTGAAAATTGAAGATTGAAAATTTTCAATTCAAGGGGGTTTCTTTGAAAAATGTTTACGATATCGTGGTAATCGGTGGAGGAGTCATTGGCTCAAGCATCTCCTATAACTTGGTCAACGACGGATTCGATGGCGACATTCTGGTCATTGAGAAAGATCCTACGTATGAATTTGCATCCAGCACCCTGAGTGCTGGTGGTGTGAGAGAACAATTCAGCCTTCCTGAAAATATTAAAATATCTCAATATGGTATAGATATATTCGAAAATTTTGATGAAATAATGGAAATTAATGGAGATTCGGCTCACGCAGAATTCAAACAGCGAGGGTATCTCTTTCTTGCAGATGAAACAAATTTGCCGACAATCAAAAAGAATTATGAGACACAGAAGGATCTGGGAGCGCATGTATCGTTACTTTCCATTGATGAAATCAAAAAATTAATTCCCCACATAAACACCGATAACCTGGTAAGTGGTTGCTTTGGCTCTCGAGACGGGTACCTCGACCCTTACGGAATTTTACAGGGATATGTAAAGAAGGGGAAAAACCTTGGCATAGACTATCTTTACGAAGAGGTAACAGGGATTCATGTAAAAGGGGGGAGAATTGAAGGTGTCATCAGCAATAAGGGTACACACATACAATGTAGGATTGTTGTCAATGCTGCCGGCCCGTATGCAGCTGTTGTCGGAAAAATGGCAGGCATAGATTTGCCAGTGGACCCTGTACGAAAGATGGCGTTTGTATTTGACCCTCAAATCAAATTTGATTATGATTTACCACTTGTAATTGACACAGACGGATTACTGTATTTTCGCCATGAACCCGGTAAAACCATTTTAACAGGCAAATCAATCCCTGATGAGCAACCTGGCTTTAATTTTGAATGGGACAGAGATTATTACATGGACGTTGTCTGGCCTCAAGTGGCTAAAAGGGTTCCTCCATTCGATACCGCCAAATTAATCAGGGGCTGGGCAGGGCTCTATGCCATGAATAAAGCAGATGGGAATGCAATTATTGGTCATCTTGGTGATGTTCAAGGGTTTTATGGCGCAGTGGGCTTTAGTGGTCATGGTCTGCAGCAGTCTCCGGCAATAGGAAAATGTATGTCAGAGTTAATCCAGTTCGGAAAATATCAAACAATTGATCTATCGTGCTTTTCTTTCGATCGTTTTAAAACAGGAAACCTTGTGTTTGAAGATGAAATGGTCTGAGTTACAAATAATTTTTAAGCTTTTACAGGATTGTAACATTTAACCCATTATTTACGGGTTATGAGACCTTTTCTAAAGTGAATGGTGGGAGGCCGCTGTCCTTTTCACGACTTATCCGTGGGGGAAACCGCATGACCAGACGTGTCGGGGCAATGCGGAGGGGGTAAGAATCCCCCATAGATAAGTTGTAGAAAAGACCAGGCCGCGAGCCTCTGAACTGAAGAAAAGGTCTCATTGACCTATTGCCCCGTAATCAGTTACAATAATTTAAAAAAACAATATGAATTGATAAATCTGAGAATCAAAGAAGGTTTTTATCTTAGGAGGTTGCAGAATGGGCTCTTTTGAAATGGATAATAACAAAGAATTAAACAGATTCGAATACCCGATTAGTTTTATTGAAAGGGGTTATAACAATAAAACATTATACATCGATATCTCTGATAATAAAATTGTGAGCAAGCCAGTCACAGATGAAATGAAAAGGATATTTACCGGAGGTCGAGGATTTGGTTTATGGTTGTTATGGAACGCCATTAAAGAAAAAACCAAATGGAACGATCCGGCAAATGAGATATGTATAGCCTGCGGTCCGTTAGGCGGAACTACCCTTTATCCAGGCAGTGGCAAGAGTATTGTAATTACTATATCACCGCTCACACAGTCTGTTATGGATTGCAATGTAGGCGGATATTTTGGTCCGTATCTAAAATTTGCAGGCTGGGATGCCATGGAGATCCAAGGCAAAGCTGACAACGACATCATTATAATGATAGACGGCGATAGGGGTATAATAAGGATAGTGGATGCAGAAGGATTTCCAAAAGATTCACACCTGCTCGGCGCAGCCCTTGCTGATAGGTATAGCGAGGGAAACCCGAGGGCCATTTCAACAGTGTCTGCGGGCTCCGGGGCAGAACATACCCTGATGGGTTGTCTCAACTTTTCCTGGTATGACAACATTCGTAAAACCTATCGATATAAGCAGGCAGGCCGGGGAGGTACTGGCACTGTTTTCCGGGACAAAAATATTAGGGCCATAGTGACCAAGTTTTCCAAAATGGTATCAGATATAAACCACACTGCTAACTTCGAAAGGTTAAAAAAATGGGGGCGGATATATACCAAAGAGATTAGGACCCTTGATCCCACACAAAACGAGATGGCGAAGGTAGGAACGACCCATCTGATCAATATTATGAACGACTACGACCTTCTTCCAACCAAGAACTTTCGCTTTGGGAGCCATCCGGATGCACTAAAACTTGGCAAAGAGGTATACCGCAAAAAGTTCCACCCCGGGTTCGACGGTTGCTGGTTTGGATGTTCGGTGGCCTGCTCACATGGAGTCAAGGATTTCACCCTCAAAACTGGTCCCTACAAAGGGCAATCGGTGTGGGTAGACGGCCCGGAATATGAAACAATAGCGGGGTGCGGCGCAAACTGGGGAATATTCGATCCGGATTTTGTCATAGAAGCGAACTTTTATTGCGACACCTACGGCTTAGACACCATCTCTGTCGCAACTGCAACCGCATTTACCATGGAATGTTATGAGATGGGACTCATAAATAAAACTGTCACCGGAGGTTTAGACCTTCGTTTTGGCAACAAGGATGCTTCCTTTGAGATAATCCACCAAATGGCTAAAGGAGAGGGTTTCGGTGCCACAATAGGCCAGGGTGTGAGGAGGATGAAAGAAATATTTGCGAGGGAATATGGCGCTGACCCCACTATTATGAGGGACATAGGAATGGAGTCCAAGGGCCTAGAGTTTTCCGAATATGTGACCAAGGAATCACTTGCACAACAGGGTGGATACGGCCTTACCCTTAAAGGCCCCCAGCACGATGAGGCATGGCTCATATTTCTGGATATGGTAAATAATTTTATGCCTACCTTTGAGCAAAAGGCCGAGGCCCTTTGGTGGTTTCCTATGTGGCGGACCTGGTTTGGCCTTAATGGCCTGTGCAAGCTTCCCTGGAACGATATTGTTCCTGAGGATAACAAGGGGACGCCAGATCCAGCAAAGGTTATGAAGCACGTTCAGTGGTATGCTGAATATTTTTCTGCTGTTACCGGTTTGGATGTAAGTCCTGATCATTTGATAGAGATGAGTGAGAGGGTCTACAATTTTCAGAGAATATTCACTCTGAGACAGGGCTTTGGAACACGTGAGCATGACAGCATACCATATAGGGCAATGGGGCCAGCAACCAAAGAGGAATATGAATCACGCAAAGACAGGTATGACACACAGCTAAAGGAGTTTGGCATCCTGGATCCTGAAGGTAAGAGTACTGAGGAAAAGGTTGCAGCCCTGAGGAAATACAGGGAGGATCGCTATGAAAAGCTCAAGGATGCTACCTATAAGCGTCGCGGTTGGGCTCTAAACGGAATACCAACGGTTGAAAAAGTGAAGGAACTAGGAATAGACTTCCCTGATATTATGGAGTTGCTATCCAGATACCAGTAGGCCAAATAAAATCGGTACATAAAAACCTTCCCATAGATGGTTAACGTGAAACTACATTATCTTACGTACAAAATATTTTCTCTTGACTAAAAAAAACTAAACCTTAAAATGATGCGGGTATAATTCAGAGGTAGATCAATGCATTAACAACGCATGGATCTTGGATTTAGATCTCCTCATCCACGCCATAAAATTAATTGTAGCATTATGGAGAGAAGAAACCATGTTAAAAGACAAAAAAATCGGGATAATCGGAACAGGAAATATGGGGGAGGCTCTTATCAGTGGGCTTGTTCATTCCCGCTCAGCTATTCCTGAAAACATCATTTGCTCAGACATTCGTAAGGATAAGCTTAAATCTATCAAGGAAGCATATGGCGTAGTCACAGCAAAAAACAATCTCGATGTGGTTAAGGCATCGGAAATTGTTATCTACGCGATCAAACCGCAGATCATGGCATCAATACTAAAGGAAACAGCTGACTGTCTGGATATGTCCAAAATCATTATCTCTATTGCCGCCGGAGTTCCCTTAGCCGCCATAGAGTCGTGCCTCAATAAGGACCTACGTCTTATTCGGGTCATGCCCAATATCGCTGCATCTGTGAGGGAGGGTGCCGCTGCCATTGCGCCTGGAAAACATGCCCTTAAAAATGATCTTAAGATATCTAAGGCTATCTTTGATTCTGTGGGGGAAAGCGTTATCATCGAAGGGAATCTCATGGATGCCATCACAGGGTTAAGCGGGAGTGGCCCCGCATACATCTTTCTAATTGTCGACGCCTTAGCCGATGCCGGAGTAAAAATGGGGCTTTCAAGAGAAGATGCTCTTTTTCTTTCAAGCCAAACGGTATTGGGAGCTGCAAAATTATTGATGGAGACACACGAGCACCCCGGAAAATTAAAGGATAAGGTTACCTCACCCGGTGGAACAGCCATAGTCGGCCTCCATACCTTAGAGGAGGGTGGCCTTCGAACGACTCTTATCAATGCTGTTGAAGCCGCCACAAAACGATCCAAGGAACTGGGAGAAATGATGATCAAGAACTTCTCTGAGGATTAACACTGAGATGCTTTTACAAAATAAATGCTCTTTCAATTATTGGTATACATTGAAAGAGCCCCGAGGTACAAAAAATAGGTATGAGGTAATATTTTGGGAGAGATAAAAAGCACCCTCGATCTTGTTTTTGAAAAAACAAGAAATCTTACCCTGAGTGATGAGGAAAAACTGAGCCTTGCACGCGAGAAACTTGATAAAAAAGTGCAGGGTCTCTGTAACAGATATCTGGATAACTTCTTTCCTGTGAGTCGTCTCAAGGATGAGATGGAAAAAATTGCCAGTAATGATCGTGAGCGAGCATATAGTTTCCTTAAAAAATATCTCTTCGTTCATTTTGACCTGGACAGCGACAACTCATTGATTGTGTCTGCTCTCAGTGAAGTCGCCAGTTGTGATATAACCTCCCTGAAAAACCTCCAGAAAGAATACAACTCAGAGAAGAAAGGCACCAAAAAAGCCTTTACAGAAAAGTCCCTTCTGGCTTTACAAGAGAGTGGTGTGTCCGGTTCTGCTGTTGTAGTCAATCTGGACAATATCCCAGAGCGGAATGAATTCCTCAAAAGCTTGCGCAAAAGATACCAGGAACGGCTCAAGACAATAGAGAATAATTAACAATCCTTTACAAAAGCCCAAAATAAATATTTTCAACGAGTGAGAAATTTCTGTCTATATTTTCTCGTCCCCTGATGATGTCACCGTGTCCTGGAAGTAAGAGTTCAAGATTAAGAGAGGATAAACGACTGATACTCTTTTTTAGCTGTTCACCATTCCCACCAGGCAAATCTGTGCGACCCACTCCCTGTTCAAAGATAACATCACCTGCAAAGAGGGCCTTATGAGAAGGCCAGTACAGACAGATCGAGCCAGGTGAGTGGCCTGGGCTGTGAATAACCTCAAGTTCTACAGCCCCTGCTTTTAAGATTCCTTCCGTAAGAAAAAAATCTGGCTCAATAGTAAAATCATGAAAGGACGCAGCCTTTTGGCGAAAATAACGGTATTCCGTTTCATGTATCGTTACCATAGTTGATAAGGATGAAAAGGATTGTGCTGCCTCTATATGATCGGGATGCATATGTGTAGCAATTATTAGATCAATGTCTTCGATTCTGACATTTATAGAGTCTAATGAGTTCCTTAATCCAGTAAAGAGATGTTGATGACCGGGATCAATGAGGATTTTGAAGGGGCCATTAATGAGAAAACTGTTACAGTTATTTTCTGTTAAAGAACTCCACGGGAAAACATATAACTCATCACTTAGCTGCATATCTATTTACCTCAATTTTTTAAGATGATAATAATTTTATATTCCTATATACTATAGCAGAAAATATTTTATTGAAAAGGCCTGATATAAAATATTTTCTCAGAAACTATAGCACACTAGTTTTATTTACAGGAGGTAAGAGTTGCCACTCTATGAATACCAATGCCAGGCATGCGGCAGAGAATTCCAGTATTTGGTGTTAAAAAAAGAAGATGAGGCTGATGTAAGGTGTCCAGGATGTAAGGGGGGAGATTTAAAAAAATTGGTATCAAAGGTTGCCTATCATGTCTCAGAGCAAGATCGACTATCCGCATTTGAACCGAACTTTCCAAAAGATGATGCATTTTATAAAGACACCAGAAACATTGGGCTTCAAGCCAAAAAGAGGGCACAACAAATGGGTGTTGATTTAGGATCTGGTTTTGAGACAAAATTAGACAGGCTGCGCACAGACCCAGGGAAAGTGTTTGATGAGACTGATTAAGGCTATTACTACTTTTTACTTCTTCCGTTCATAGTTACTATCTTAATTATAAAACCTGTTATTTCCCGGTAGAAAATATATTGCCATATGTGAAAATAAGTTTGAAGTGACGTAAAGTGTCTAAGGTGTGCTAAAGTAATAGCATGAGAATGAGAACCTGTTAGGTTAAGATAAAATATGGATAGAAAGAAAGTTTTTATTACGAGAAAAATACCTGAGGCAAGCGTAGAAAAGCTTAAAGAGATTTTCAATGTGGTAGTCTCCCCTTTTGATCGAGATGTAACCCAAGATGAAATAGTAAAGATGACAACTGGCGCTCAGGGGATGGTTTCTATGGTTACAAACAATCTAAGCAAAGACATCATCGATCACCTCACAACAATCAAAATAATAGCGAATTACGCAGTGGGCTTTAATAATATCGATATTGAATATGCCAGGGAAAAAGGTATTGTCGTCACCAATACACCTGATGTTTTAACAGAAGCAACAGCAGATATTGCTATGGCCCTTATTCTCTGTGTAGCCAGACGTATTGTGGAAGGTGATAGATTAGTCAGGAAAGGAGAATTCAAAGGATTCTATCCAACCTTCTTTTTGGGCGTTGAGCTACAAAATAAGGTGCTCGGGATCTATGGCATGGGCCGCATTGGAAAGGCCGTAGCTACAAGGGCAGTCACCTGTGGTTTGAAGATAATTTACCATGACACAATACACGTTGCGAAGGGATCTATTACCTTTCCTGCTCATTATGTCTCTTTTGATGAACTACTGAAAGAATCTGACTTTATTTCTATTCATGCACCACTTATAACAGAGACCTACCATCAATTTACTAATAAAGAATTCAGAAAGATGAAAAAAGGGGCCTTTCTTATTAATGCAGCCCGGGGACCATTAGTCAAGGAGGAAGATCTTGTCTACGCCCTTAAACAGGGATGGATAGCTGGAGCCGGTTTAGATGTCTATGAATTTGAACCAGAAGTCCATCCAGATCTCATCAAATTAGATAATGTTGTCCTTCTCCCCCACATAGGTAGTGCAGCCAGTGAGGTAAGAGAAAGGATGGCAACGATTGCTGCTGATAATATAATAGCATTTTTTAAAGGAGAGCCACCCCCAAATAGGGTTAATTGAGCAAACCCCTTCAGAGAATATTGAAATGGCTTTAAAACCATCCCAACCTCTATTATGTGATATTATCATCTCTAGCCTTATAGAAGGAGTCCTCTTCCTAATGGGATAAACATTTTTAGCTTGAAGAAAAAATAAAAAATCATTAAAAGAGAATCACGCCCCCGTAGCTCAGGTGGATAGAGCAAGGGATTCCTAATCCCTGTGCCGTGTGTTCGAGTCACGCCGGGGGCACCAGAACTATTAAGGGCTTAAGCATTTTGCTTGAGCCCTTTTTTGGTGCCAAAATCACCGATTGTAACCGTTTTGTAACTATCTTGCCCTTTCAGGTAGGTTTCTTGTCTTTGCGCTGCTTCCCTTAAATCAGCATCATTGACGATGTTATAGCGGTCAAATACGCTCCTTGTCTTGTGCCCTGATATCATCATGGCTACCCTTTCAGGTATTCCGGCTCTTACCATATTACGAACCGCTGTCCGTCTGAGATCATGGAATAATCTCTTTCCGATTTCGGCATCTTTACAAGCGCTTTTCCATGCTTTATCAAATCGTTTAACCTTATCGCTCCCATCATGGTTAGGGAATACATAAGGCAGTAACTTTTGGCCTTTCTTCCTTGTCTCCCATTGGAGATAAAATACCTCTTTTAGCTCTTCATCAAGATACACAGTCCTACCCTCATCATTCTTTGTTTCGCCTGGTTCAAGTTTGACAATACCCTGGTCACGGTCAACTTGATTCCATGTAAGGCCTTCAATCTCTGATACACGCCAGCCTGTCTTATAGGCAAAGGTAACAAAGCCTTTCAGGTAATCAGGTAAGGCATCCTTTAAGGATAAATAGTCCCCATGTTCGAAAAATCCCTTGCGCGTGTTGTTTTCCTTGAGCATAGGAATATAGGGCACTCTATCAACCTTTGGGGGTGTCTGCCGGGCTCCCATGTTCAGCATCCGCTTTAAGGCTGATAGTTCCCTGTTAATGGTTGCATTGGCTGCCCCTTCATCTTGACGTGTCTCAATGTAACTCTGAATATGGGGAGTAGTAATTTGAGATACCTTAAAGCCTTCAAAATACTTTTTTAGATGTCTTGTGCTTCTCTCTGCCCTTATAAGGGATTTCTTTTGATTAATCCTGTAATCTCTTAAAAGGTCCTCTGCTAATTCATCATACTTTACACGGTCAAAATAGATACCTGGTAGCTTTCCTTCTGATATTTCGCCTTCTCTTTTCTTAAGCAACTTCTTTGCATCTGTCTCCTTGTCGCTCTTAGTTGATTCATAGTAAGGCTTACCATTTCGATAATACTTTAGCCAGTATGTCTGACTTCTCTTGTAAATGGTTCCCATGGTTAACCTCCTTTCTTAATTAGTTCTGACCTTTCTTGTAACTCTTGCCCATAAATTATTTCCATCCCTATTTGTTTTTTTAAAGACTCTTCAAGTTCTTTTAACTTATCATCAGGCATTTTGCTCAGCATCTTCTTTTCCAAGATATCGCCTCCTTTCTCTATAATTAATCCCTTACTCCCGAGCCTCTCGAAAGGCCCAGGGTAAAGAATTATTCAAGCCTTATAGGCTCATACTTCAAGCCCTTTACATACTTTGAAAGCCCTTTCATGGCCTCGTTGTAATGCTCAATTGCTTCTCTTGATTGATACATAACTACATCTCCAAATTGTAAAGGACACTCAGCAGAAACTATAGCACCCTTTTCAATTATATGAAGAAATTTTAAGGAATTAGCCATTTCATTAAGCTCAGCGAGTACGTCCCCTAATTCTTCCGCATCGAGGTTTTCAACCTCATAAGTTGCATTGCTGGCCTTAAATAAATCATTCACTAAGTTCTTTTCATCTTTTGTGAGGTTATCGCTTTCAAGTAGAGTATTAAGAGCGTGTGTGATTTTTTTAAAATTTTTCTTCTTTTCTTGATGAAAATTATTTTCAGACATTATATAATCCCTCCTTATGGTAGCTTTATGCTACCTGTTGAGCCCCTGGCCGATCCTTACGGGCTGGTCTCTTGTAAATCGGTTTCAGGGGCTTCTTTATTTCGTGCCTCCCCTTCAAGTCTTTCAAGGGTTTCTTCGATTGCCTCAAGCTTTATTCTAATCTCATTAGATATGACCTGAGCTGCCTCGCTACCTGCATCTTCTAACTCACTATCAATTACATTCAGAAAAGAATAAATCGGCCAGATACCCCAAATTTTCAAAAAGGGAAAACAACTTGATATACTATTTTTTCCAATATGCAATTCGTCTAAGGACATTTTTCCGTAGTTTTCACTATTCTTTGAGGCAATGACAGTGTTAATATGTTTTGCAAAGCTCTTATTCCCATTAATAAACTCGATACTTTTTTGTGTTAGGTTTTTAATTACTTCGTTGCCTTCCGTTGCCTTGATTAATTGTTGAACCTTTGCCATAACTCCCCTCCCTGGCCATTAGGCCAAATAAAAACCGCTCAGATTTACTCTCGGCCCGCAAGCAAGCCGCCCCATGAGTCGCCTCAATGAGGTATCTGAACGGTCTATTTTGTGTTTTAGTTGTCACTTGCTTACGGTTTAGAGAAATAGAATGATACTAAAATTAAACTTTATATTTACTTATACTACCATATTATTTATAATGCAAGAAAAAAATTGCAATTCAATATCAAAAAAATTAATATCTGGAGGTATGAAAGTGGCTGTTAATATCAGAATGCCTGAAGGGATGAAAAAAGCACTTGACAAAATTGCTGCCAGTGAGTTCCGCTCTCTTAATAGCGTGATCCTTCAATTTCTGGATGAAAAGCTTCAATCAAAGAGTGTTAACTGGCACAAAGAAGGCAAGAAGCAAGAGAAATCCAAAAAATAAGTCCAAAGGATTGCTTGCACGCCATATAAAAATTATTAAGCAGGAGAAAAAGATGAGCAAGGAACGTAAAAGCATAATGAAAAGGATTAAAGAGAAATTTAAACCCACCCGATATGCGCAATTGGAAGATATTATTCATATCCAGGAAATCGAGGAAAAGGAACACCGAACGCCTGAGGAGGTTCAACAGTTAAAGGAGCTTAAAGCTCTACCTGTGTCCCCTAAGCTTGCGAAGGCAATCAAAAAAGCTGAGGGAAATGAAATAGAGGATAAATAATTGCCCTTCTCATAAAGCACCTTGAAGTAAAAGGCATTGATTACAAAAAGGAAAAGTCCTTAAAATAGGTTAATCTGTTGCGCCAGCGCAACCAATCTCCATTTTCGCTATCTGCTGTGCATGGTGGGATTTTGTGGTTTTTCAAAAAAGGTAGGAAATCTAAAGGCAGTGTTAGCTTTGCATTTTGCACATTATAATTTTATGAGGATTCATAAAACATTGAAAGTGACACCAGCGATGGAGTCTAAGGTTACAGATAAATTGTGGGATGTAAAAGATATTGTTAAACTAATTAATTAATTCTGGGAATAGATATGCTTTTAGGTTGGTATTTTTTCAATTTCACTTTTAAGTTGTTATTTAAATATGCCCAAAATTCTTTTTGCCTTTTTTTGTTTATAGAACGGTTATTCAAGAATTTTTTACTTAATTCTTCAATTAAAGATTCTGATAATTTATTTTTGGGATCGAACCACTCAATATCAATTTCATATATTCGTTCAATATGAGATGTATTAATATACGAAGCATGATCTAAAAAAGTTAATTCTCGAATAGGCTTTATAAACATATCTCCATCAGGATTGTTTCTATTCGGGTCAGTATTAATAAAAAGGAAAAACCGTCGAACAGGATCAATACAAATGCAGTATTTTGGGTGTGGGATTCTTTTTATCTTATAGCAGGCAATATCACAAAATCTTAATTTCTCAATCATAACACAGCATATTCTGCTGTTTCTGACATTTCTTTTAAGATATTATTTCTATTTATATTTTCTTCATCTACTAATAATAAATAATCAATCTCTTTATCTTTAACGGATTTATAATAAGACAATTCATGATGTGTAAGTTCCCTAAGTTCCGAGAATGACAAATTTCCATATTTTTTGAATGCCCCCAATAAACATTCGATATCGCTTTCAGAAAAGAAATCCATATCTGGTTCTCTTAGGGGATTTATATGTGGAAATTCTTTATCATCGTTCTTGGAGATGCTGATAGTCTTATGGATTGCTTGTAAATCATCTAAGTTTAAATAGGGCTCTCTACCGTGTACTAAATCTCTTATTTTTGATGGAAAAGGACCATCTTTACCACAAATATATTTATCCCCTATAATTGGGCGAGCATATTTATTTATGTGATCTTTTTCGGCATAGAAAATAATTTTAGCTATATGATATAAATCAATACCTTTTTTTAATGTGCTTAAAAACAGTATTGTTTCAATTGCTTTTTCAGAATTTACTTTATATTTTATTTTTGGACTCATTTTCGCACCTCCCCAGCCTACGAAAAAAGAACCCCAATATGTTGTGTTTCTGATATGGGATGATATACTATAAATTACATTTGTCAAGTTTTTAATTAATTTATGTATCATAAAATGTAACTCCTACCCTAAACTGAAACATTCCGAACCCTCAAAATAACCTAACTACTTACAGCATTACTTATAGTCTCAGATTACCCCTTCACACCCCTAAAATATCAGCCTTTCGCTATCCAGGCTCTAATATCTACATAAAACTAAGGCTCCCTTACCTACCACTTTTGAGTTAAGCGATTCTGGGGCATGTTTTGAGGTTTTACCCTACATCTTTCTGCAAAAACATAGCATTGTTTCACATTAACACACGCGTCTTGAGGGGTCTGTTTCTCTGCAATGTTTTAACTTGCCTCAATGTTTGTTTTCCTGTTGATTTTTAAGGCTTAAATAGCATACTCTAAAACTTAGATTTTCCCTTACTTTAATAACCCTTAATAGAGGGTGCTATGAGTTAAAGTTAAAACCCCATTTCACACATCGAGAGGTGGGGTTTTTCTTTTTTATTCATACACTTACAAGTTATAATCTTTGGAAGTCCTTAACTGAAAAAGATATTGTTGTAGTTTATTGGCATATAACATTATTGCAAGGAGAAAGGAGTAAAGTATGGCAGAAAAAAAAGAACCAGAAAAGAAAGATCTGGTCAAAAAAGACGAAGACACGGCTATTTTACCAAGTGAGGACGTAATACAGCTTGGTAAAACTGGTGAGTTTTTAGATTTAAGAGGATTGACTGAGGTACAAAAACAAGAGATTAAAACGAAATACGCTGAAGCAATGATTGAAGTAGCCCACAAAGCTGCAGAAGTTGGTGTAGACACGAGAGCACTCGATGCAAAACTGGGAACAATGGCAGCACATACAAAAGAAGTTGCTGATCAGCCTGATGCCTCAGTCACAATCACAGCCACCCAAGATGATAGTATTGGCCGAACAGAGATTATCATGGGAACCAGTGATGAGGCGAAAAAAGGTAAGCTCACTCGCAGCCAGACTGGCCAGAGAGATCTCACTCCAGTGTGGATTGGTCTTGCAGTATTTGTGATAATTGTAATCACAATTATTGTATTAGTGCGATAGGTGAACGGAAATTGCGGAAACTAAAGATAAGAATAACGTCTTCAACAGATCTGTTTCAAGCCCTGGACAATTTCAAAAACGATTGTATACGTTATGGTATTTCGAATGGAGAGCAAAAGACTCTATTTCAGAAAGTGGAAGTGGGCGTAAATGATTTGGCTAAGCGAGGGCGAGAGCTATCCTCAATTGGAAGCCAGTTTCGAGTAAAAAGTGTCATTGAATCAGAGAACTGTCAAGTTGTGCTGAATGTTGATTTTGGAGGTGAACGCCCAACCTTAATCAGTAAGCTCCGGTCGTTACTTTCAAAAGGCTGAGAGTAAAGTGTCATATTACCATAGGCCAAGGAGAAGATACGGGAGTTACACTAGATCTATTGGTCATGAGCGGGCCTTAGAACATATCCGTGAAGCGGAGGAGCTATCTAGAGAACTTGGTGGAACCGATAAAGATGTAAAGAAATATTTCTTTTCTCTTCCACGTCACGAGTTAAAAAATGTCTTTGATGAGTATGGCAGAAAATACGGAAGAGTTAAACAGGAATATGCAGAGCAGACATTTCATAAGTGGAAGACAGGTCAGGTAAAAGTGAGCGGTTTAGTCGCAGGCCGCTTATTCAATCTTTTACCACCTCGTATGCCTTTAAAAGACAAGTATGCTCTAGTTGAGAATTTGTGGAAAGAATATTGTCCAAGATCGGATAAAGTCCTTTTGATTGGTGTTAACGCAGACGACCAGGAAATTATTGACACCATTCAATCTCACCTGATGAATGTTGTAGTGAATTACCAGATTCCAGAGCCCCTTCAACGCAGATTTAATTGGTTAGCTGCTGGAGATGTAAATATTAAAGAGCAGCTACTTAATTACTTTCTTCAAAAGGAAAAATCCTTAATCCTCCACGCTATGGAATATCGCATTCCAGTTTTACTTAATCATTTGAAAGAAAACAGATCTATTACTCATAAGATGCGGCAACAAATTGAAATTGGAAAGCATAAGCTTGACCTACAATTCAATACTAAGAAATCCGGAATTAAACTTCAGGATCGTTCAGAATTTTGGGCATCAAAGACCTCAGCTTCTGACTTCAATTGGGGGTGCCTAGTATATATTATAATTGCTCTCATATTGATTTATTTTATCTATTTTAGGTAATTGGTTGTGCCATAAACGGAATATTATAATCTCATTTGTTATATATGGAGGCGAGGTTTAACATTCTATGGAGATAATCTATGGCAAAAAAACTTGATCAAAAAATATGTACCAATTAGATGCAGTAACCCAATTGCTTATAGAGAAAGGGATTATCTCAGAGCAAGAGTTTTACACTAAACTGAAACAGGTTCAAGCTGAATGGGAAAGGAGGAGAAGCATAAAACACTAATGGAAAATGGAAATGGCTAAGCGCTGGTTCTTAATCAAACATAAGGCATGTGACGCTCTATTTACAATAGATAGCCAAACGTTCCCTGAATCATTTAATGATCGAGTGGGACCATTTCGTTGCCCTAATTGCGGCGAGGCTCTCGTTAAATACGTCTCCCTCGATGAATTCATGCTGTTCCTCAAACAATATAATGGAGCCGAAAAAGAATTTAAAGACTTTACTATTAAGGAATTGAAGCCAAAGAGTAAGGAATGAGAAATATCCTTAAAATAATCCCCTTCTTAATCGCCCTTCTTCTCGCCTTCTTTACATTATCCTCAGCCGCACAATTCAAAGTCACAAGAGTATATGATGGTGATACCGTAAAAGCTGAAGGATATGATATTGAGATCAAGGTTAGACTATTAGGTATTGATGCTCCCGAGACTTCCAAGAAAAAGAGAGATCCAGGTCAACCTTATAGTCAGCAAGCCAAAAAGCACTTAGCAGGATTAATATTGAATAAAGATGTTGAGATTAAGGGCTATGGCTTAGGGCCTTATAATCGTATTCTCGGAGTGATCTATTTAAATGGTAAAAACATCAATCTTGAGATGATTAGAGCAGGCCTTGCAGAAGTTTACCGGGGCAAACCTCCAAAAGGATTTGATTCAAAACCATATATTCAAGCAGAGGTAGAAGCTAAAGAGACACTGAGAGGCATGTGGAGCTTAGGTGATAAGTATATAAGTCCGAGGGAATGGCGAAAGATGTATAAATAATAAGCTATTAAATTCATATATTGGTTTTTATCCATATTAAATAATGGATAGACCTACAACTTCAGATAGATAACTTTTGTAATAATCACAATATGGTTCATCATAAGAGGGCATAAAATGTGAGTATACTTGCCCTTCTTTATCAATGCTAACTAAACCAATGTTTGATCTCTTAAATTTTTCAATATTCTTTAAAGCTGCATTTGAGTAGTCATGATCGATTACCACATAAGAGATGTTAGCGAATGCACGATATTTAAATGCTTGCGAAAGTGCTCTTTTCCAGTTACGAAGCTTCATTTCAAAAGCAATTATTGTAGTTCTTATATCATTGTCCTTCTCTTTTTCTTGATTTGCTATCAAAAGATCTGGAATGCCAAATAGACCTCTTGGTTCAATTAGTTTAGATGATAGCTCACTGCTTGAAAGCTCCTCAATAAACGAACTATTGATAGCAACATTAAAAAGTTCCTGTTCAGTATCATAAGGCATTTCTCTTACCTCCAACCTTTTTCATCTGCATAAAGATTAGCGACTGTCAACCATATATGAAGATGTGAACCATCACTATTCGTATCAAAAGATATACCTTTTTTAGAAAGCTCATTATATTTACTGATCGCACGACTTATCATTTCCCTGACAGCATCATACCTTTCTTTGCCACTAACTTTAGATAATTCCTTAAGCTGTTTTGTGATCATTAAGAAGTGGTGTTTATACAATTCTGGCTTGGTAAAATGCCACCTAAAAGCCTTTTCAAACATATGAGCCTGATATTTATTAGTATCGAAGATATCTTCTATATTTGAATACTTTCTCTTAATGGCACCAATATATTGGTATTCAATCCACTGCATTAGCTGAGACATATATAGTCTAGGGTTTGGACCTATTTGAGAAGAGTCCTCAAGAGACTCAAAAGGCCTTGTTCTAAAAGATCTCATATTTTCATATGAACCAACCGTAACAATATCAGGATTTGCCAAACTTAACAAAATCGATTCGGTATTCAGATACCCTAAGACAATCTCTAAATCATTATCTTTTAATGAATCGATAAGATCAAAAATAGATAATAAAAACTCAGAGTCTTTAATCTGTTTGGATGTGGAGCTTGTTTTACTAATCAAATAAACCCCATCAATTTCTAATGAAGTGACCCAATTCAAAATATCCGCAACATATTCTGCGTGTTTAAGCATCAAATCATTAAAGATGAGCTGCAGTAACACTGGTATTGATGTCTTGGATTTTCGAATTTCTTTAAGGAAAGGATCAACAAAAAGGTTTTGCTGTTGATTGATAAATTCAGGATTTGTGCCCCTAAGATATCTGGTTGGTATAACAATACGATAGAATTTATTTTTTATCTGAAAATCTACGCAACCTTGGGCACTTATTGGGGCAGATGTTTCAGAAAAATCATCAGTATCAAAACCTGCTAATGTGGTGTTTTCGGGAAAAAATTCATAGGTACTAAGATGTGCTTTTGGTGTACCAGGTAAATAAAATTGAGGATCAAATATCGAGGTTTTCTTTAAATTTTTTTCAAATCTCTCAACATTTGATCTACTAATGTATCTTGGGCCAATAATCAGTCCATCACCACAACCATCCTCTTTGATACTATCTAGATTCCATTTATAATTATGCCCTAATTGGTGAAAAATTTTAAAACTCATTTATATGCCTCTATGCAGTTCTCAATTTCTTGTATTATATTTTTACTATTTCTAAATCTCTTATATGGTTCCTGTGCTAATAATCTATTTATCAAATTCTTGAAAATATAAAATTTATCATTATTTAGTAATTCCCTATTCCAAATTCCCTTAATTATGTTTTCTGGTATAGAACCCTGATATCCATGGTATGCCGGATCGAAGGGATGAATACCACCACCAATTAATTCCATTACATCTATTCCTAAGACAAATTGATCTGTTCGCGGGTCAATTTCTGCACGTCTATTCTTAAGTTGTTCTGGAGCGGCATAATTTGGAGTACATGGACTGAAAAAAGCAAAAGGGCTTGTTATATCTGTCTTATCAATTGCTAGGACTATTCCTAGATCTATTATGACAGGGGAGTTGTCTGGTCTAATTAGTATGTTATCGGGCTTCAGATCCCTATGTGTTATCCTAGCTTGCCAAAGTAAATCGAGGCCGGAAACTAAAGATTTAAGAAGATTCAATATCAATAACGGCTCGGAAAAGCTTTCGTGACAAGAAGAAAGTGACTGAGAGTCTATAAATTCCTCTATTATGACAAATTGAAAATCTGCAAAAGATATGAAATCAAAAATTTTGGGGTAGTAATGAGAATCAAGAGATTTTTGTACTTCAACTTCCCGTTTTGCTCTATCAAGATCAGCCTTGCTTGCCGACCTCCCAATTTTTATTATCGCTTTACCATAACCACTATGTTCGGCTAAAAGAACACGTTTTTGACCAGTGGCTTTATAAGGCTTTATTACCTTAAAATCTTTTAGAACTGCCTCTAAGGACATGATTTTTCCTTATAGGCTTAATAATTAATGGGAAGATATCAATAAATTAATTAATATTATTTTCATTGTTTGTCAATTATATTTAATTTTTGTTTTTTTAATTACCATTTTTCCGGAATGGCTTAACCTACCTGCCTTGACAGGGCACACTGTTTCGTCCCCCCCTTCCAGAGTTTGTTTTCTTTTGCGATTTACAGCCGATTTCAGGCTGGTTGTTAGCTCACCTTAGATTCTGTTTTCAAAGAACAATTAGGCTAAAAGCCTATCGTGGGTCCTTATCCTCTGAATCATCTAATCTCTCGCTTTTTATCAATTCAGGTTTGGGGACTTCTCCCGATTCTCTTATGGTTCGGATCTGCTCATCTTGCGTAGGGAAAGCAGCAGATAGATACCCTCTCAACAATGATATCTGTATTAAAATATCAATCATTAATGCTTTTGGTTGGTTTAACTCTTCGAGTGTCAACTTTTTCAACGGCGAAAACGATTCTACTTTAATTGAAGGGACTAGATCACATAGCCTCGATAAATGATTCTCGATCCTATCAAGATATTTAAGCGCTTCTTTTTGGTCGATTTCTTTTTTCATGGTCTTTTCTCCTTCTCCCTTAAAGTGTTCTTCTCCCTATATCCATCCATCGTGCCCTGGATGGAGGTGACAACCAATTAGACCTTGACTCTGGCCTGGGCCTTTCTTTCTCCTTCGGCTTTTCGGCACTGGGAATCACTCCCAGGCCTCCGTAACAAACAGGGTCAACAAGGCAATTACAATATATCTCAGCATCAAAAAAATGGTTTTGTCCCCTCACATGCACCCACTTATACCGCCCGTCTTTCTGTCTTCTCTTCTCCTCTGCTACAATCTGATTCGCATAGTCAAGCCCTGTTTCACTGTGAAGATAAATAGCGCCCGGGTCCCCGTCCTTGATCTGCATTCGGGCATGGAAAACGTCTTTGAAATAAGCCGTGTCAACAATCCAAAGCCTGACACTCCCCCCGGGAATAGGTGTATTTCTGCTCCCTGGCAAAGTGCCTATAAGGGTCAATTTCATTTTATTGACCATCTCCCGGCTTGCCCCCTTCACTCCAAAGGTACCGCCCCCGCCGTATTGAGCTATGAATCGGTAAGCCCGTTCCGTCAAAGACATGTCCCCATCCTGGCCCCCTCCGGTGTCAATAGCTGCCCGCCATAGCTTCATTCTCTTTTCAGGATTTCCCTCTATCGGGTACGAGTCCTCATAAATCAACCTGAATATATCTTCCCACTCTAAAAGAAAGCCATAGCGGATAAGCCACGAGGTGTAGTCTTTGGCCCATGCTCTCACCACAAAATAAAATCCGTCTTTTTGACAGTCCACGCCACAGGTAAGGACTACGGCCTGAGGGGGTACCGTTAGGGGTGGATATTCACAGCGCAAAGCCAGGATGTCATTTTCGGATTTTTCTTCAATTTTATCAACCCATTCCTCGGCCTTCCAGTCAGTTGTGAAGGCCCTCAGCTTGTCGAATCTCTTGAACGTGGATAAATGGGCTTCCAGGAACTTGCCCACTATGTCGCCCCAGCGCAACCATGGACTATAAAATGAGGGAAGCCTAGCAGCTACACTCTCAAGCTTTATTCCCAGCTCTTCAAAGTGTTTAAAGAGCTCTGCTATGGAGTCTGAAACGGGCTCCGGCTCCTTAATATTCATATCAAACCAACCGGCGCCATTATCAAGGTTCAACATCCATTCCTTGTAAGTATCATCAATCTGCTTATGGCAAAACTTGCACTCATACCGGGCCGTGCTTTTTGCGAGGTGTATCCGACTGACCATATCAAGGTCTTGCCTGTTTTCAAACTTAATTCCCTCCCATTCAAGGGTCTGAAGTCTCTGGCAGAAAGGACAGGACACATAATATTTGAGTATGACCTGACAGAGGGCCTCTTGCTTCGTTATATTTCCGTGCTCGGTAGTGGGGCTTGAGACATCTATAACCTTCCGAATATCAAAGAAGGATTTAAACCGCTCCTCAGAAAGGTCCATGGGGTCCCCATAATCACCGATAAGGGAAGGCCATTTATTAATTTCATCTCTGAAGATATTTCGGCATGGTTTCTGAGAAAGAGGAGTAGGAGAATTGCTTCCCGCTATATACAAAACCATTCCCGGAAAGTGCAGCTCATCAAGCTGGTACTTCTTAGTATCCTTAGGTTTCTTCTTTCTTAATGCCTGGGATGCTTCAATTAAGGGCTGTATCCGGGTTCTGCTTACCGTCTTCCCCTCATCATCTGAAGGGTAAATTAAAAGGGTGCTGTAAGGGTCCTGGTCTATAGCATAACCAAGGATGTTATAAAGAATGACTGATTTTCCTAACTGAGTACCCCACTTTAAAACGATATGGTGAATATCAGGGTGTTTATAAAGATTCATTATATCGCGTGCGTACGGCGTTCGCTGCCAGCGATAGGGTCCGGGCTCTCGTGCAGTTTCCGGCAATAAGACTATATTCTTGTTGGCCCAGCCTGACACGTTTAAAGGCTCTGGAGGGGATAGGGCACTTTGTTCCTCTGGCCACAATTCAATTTTACTTTTCATTCTTCAGCCTTCTCTTCTTACGCGTTTTTTTAATTACCGTATTATCTCGTGAATAAGTATCCAGGATCATCAGGCTATCTTCACTCAAAATTCTCTGGCATTCCTGGGCGTCCTTATGGGCCAGCCTCAGACTTAACCGCCGGCCTCTTCCTAAAAGTGCTTTCTTAAATTCAACAGCCCGGTCAACAAGCAAGGTTTCAACCTCTCCCCGTGGTATGAGCTCGCCTATTTCTTTACGGTAAGCTGTCTCTGCAAGTTTGGCCCTAAACTTTCGGAAGTGGGTTTCCCATTTGACTTTCTCTGATACCTCTTCTTCGCTCTCTGGAGTCTTTTCCGCCTGGCTCTTGTTACCCCTCCATGCCGCTATCTTTCCAGGGTCATACGTTCCATCAGGTTCAACCGGCATACCTTCTTTTTTCCATGCGTAGATCGTGGGTCTGGAGACACCGAGAGTTTCAGCAAGGGCCTTTATGCTTTTTACAGTCCCGTTACTGTCAAGGCCATATTCGGCTTTCAATTTTTCAAATTCCTTATCCTCTTGAGAGGTAAGCTGAGTACCACTCTCCAGTTTTTTTAAAATTGCCTGTGCGTTGCCCTTAGAGGTCATTCGTTAACCTTGTGTAAAGTGTATAGTCAAAAATTATGAGTTCACGCGGGAAAATGCGGCGCTGTCGGAAACTGCAAAAAAATTTTCTTTTTTCCAAGTACCTTTTTTTTGATAGGTGGGGCTCGTTCCCAGGTGACCGAAAGAAGTACACTGCCGGGCAATCACCTGAGTTGTGTAGGGAACCGAGCCCAATTATTCCCCTGGACAAACCCGGCAATTAATGAACATTTTTCAAACTCTCAAAAAAGTCATCATCTTCAATCTCTTTAAGCTTAACTGTATGCTGATCGCCTGACTTATTTTGAAAGTTAACTGATGGAGTTTGGAAAGAGCGTAAAAAGTCTTGATCATCAATATCTTTAAAAGATAGGTTTGATATTTCCTCTCCAGATTTTATTGAAAGGTCAACACCCTTCTCTCGTTGCTCATCAATTTTATCATTCAGAATTCTGGCACAATCCAACGGATTTTCAACAAACGCATCGGCGATTCTGCACTTTAGATCAATACCGCCTGCTGCCTCAGCAACCCTTGAAAAAAGCTTTAGTAACTCCCGTTGCTCAGTTGTCATTAACATTCTGTTAGCCATAATTTTAACCTCCTTAATTTTGGTTTACGATTTCATCAAATACAGCCTTCTCATTTGCTTCAGGCCTTTTTAATCCCTCAAGATAATCCACCCTGTCAAAGTCTTCCAAGACCGGCACCCTTGCCCCAGGAAGATATTCAAAACCCGGACCGACAATCTCCTTATATCGGGCAGCACAATCTGCCTCACGCATTAACCTATGAGCCACCAAGACCCTCCTCAGAGACGTAAGAACAGCTTTTGCCTTTTTATCATATCCTTTTGTTTCTTTTTTGAGCCAAATCGTAGCCAGGTCCGCAAAGACCTCATTTTTCTGATTAATGACTTGATGAATCTCTTCATTTAGTTTTTTGAATTTCGCCATTATTGCCGGAAGCGATAACTCACACCTCTCATACTCTCTCAAAATCTGATTTCTTTGGTCCTCAATTTCCTTCATTTTTTCACCTTCCACCCCATCAGCAAGAGCAGCTCCGAGCTCCTCATCAATTAAAGATAACTCCGTTTTTAATTGCTCAAATCTGGTTTCGATTTCCACCTTCCGCTTCTTTAGCTCTATTCGTTTTTTTTCAAGGTCGTGATACTGTTTCTCACACGCCTTATAATTCTTTTGAGTAGACATCTTTTTAACCTCCTTTATTTTCTAATATCTCCCTTTAACTGTTTCTTGTCAAAAACGCTGGTCACTCATAGTCACTCATAGTCACATTAAATCTAATGCTTCCTTTAAAGCATCCGATTGTCTTTTTATATAGCTTTCAAGCTCCTCTGTGCGAACCCTCAAAGAAGTCCTCACTCTGAAGGCTTCCAGCTCCCCATCCTCGATAAGACGGTAAACTGTGCGCCTGTGGCAATTTAGAACCTCAGAAACCTCATCAATTCGTAGACTTTTTTTCATTTCTCAATTAAAGATTTTAGGGTCATGCCATAATCACCTTATTTCGTTCAACGTATTGCTCTAAATCAAGGATATCCAGGTACATCTTGCGCCCTTCCTTCACTACTGGCAAAGCACCGCTCCATATGAGGGTACGAACACTAAAGACCGGCCTTCCCAGGTAAACGCTCGCCTCTTTAAGGTCAAAAAGCCGTTTATTCAAGGGATATTTTAAGTTGATAACCTTGCCTGTTTTCATTTTCTTTCTTTGGTTCTTTCTTTCTTTTTAATACGCGTACTTATGTATAGAAAGTTACCATCAAAATTGGTAACTCTGGTAACTCTGGTAACTTTTTCGCCTATTAGTAATAATTTCAATTAGTTACCTCTCTTTTTAGGCTCTGGTCTAAGCCATGCACTTGTTTGTTGAAATTCAGTCCCATTATGCAACTTGAAAGTCATTTCTAATTTATTAGGGTTAGTTTTACCTTTCCAGTTTTTGGCCTTAACTATCTTCATTCTTCCGGGGTCAATTGAAATATAAAGGCGCGGTTTTTCTAAGCTGCCATAACCTCCTCTTGCTATATCGGTTCCGGGGTTTTTCTGGGCTGCAACAACTGCGATAGCACCTTTGAGTCGATTGTGGATCTCTGTCAAATACCCTGCAATTTTATAAAATTCGTCTGCCAGCTCAATATAATCGACAAAATTGATGTTGCCTTCTCCCGGACGTATAACGTCCGCGAAATGCTCAGTTCTGGCATAAGCCTTTAAGTATTTATCCCAATCTTCCCAGGGTACATCTTCAAACTTGCCTAACCTCATTGTGAGCTCATCACGGCCCATCTCACTTGAAAAAAGATGACACTTAAAATCATACATGTTACTGGCAATTAAATTTAAGATGAGGCTCGTCTTTCCGGCATTAGGGAAGCCTGCTAATAGAATGATATTCCCTGGCCGAATCTCCACCATGTCATTGAGGCCAAAGGGGAGTTTTACATCAACTGTACGATCAACCTTTTCATGTAAGGTTATCTCTTGCAGTTCTTCATCAACACGCCGCCAGTTGCCATATTTGCCGCTGGCCTTTACAATGAGCCCTTCATCAACAAGCCTGTTTAGATTCTTTGATACTTGGGCTTTTTTACTTTTTGGGATATCCATTTCTTCCATTAACTGTTTATTGCTGAATATCCCTGAAACACCTTGAATCCAGTCCCTCATGGCCTGCGTTAAATTTGCCTCAGCTAATGACGGGAGCCCAAGGTTTTTAACTCTATGATCATCAAGAGCGGTTATAATCTGCCTTTCCGTCCAGTTCGGGCAGGTAAGACGAAGATGTTCCTCAAAGTTCCGGCTTGCCTCTTCCGCTGTTTTAGGGTAACTGCTTTCGTCTATGGGTTTCAGATCCATTTCCATCCTCACAAAATTTCATCGGAACTGTTAATTTCTCAGGTTCCCGCTTAAGCTCTAATTGTCTCTCAAGATCCTGCAGAGCTTCCTTAACCCTCAAGTAAAAAGCCTGATAGAAAAGCTTTTCCCTGGTGGCCTGTTCTTTTTCTGTGTCTGTCACTGTGTCTTAACCTTGTTGATTTCCCTTGTTTGGGGGAATATCTCTTCAGTTTTACAGTTCAGAGCCTGCGCGATTTTATTCCTCAAATCAGCTTTAGGTTCTATCCATCCGTTTACGACTTTGGATAAAATTGGTTCTGGTATTCCAATCTCTCTGGCTAAAGCAATTTGTGGTTTGCCTGATTCAAGGATTTTTGTCTTAAGTCTTAAGTTCATAGATACCTCCAAATTAAAAGAATAGGGCTAAGATCATTTCTGACCTTAACCCCAAAATAATAATATATTGTTTCAAAATCAAAGACTCAAAATTAGATTTTTGAGTCTATAAAATAGAGGAATTAAAAAGAGAGGACCGGGAGGGAAATTATAGGCGGATATGGTCGGGGCGCCTTTTTAGCAGTTTTTTAAAAGAATCTAAATCATACTTATAGGATTTTTCATAATCTTTAAAAGATTCGGCTTTGTCTACAAATTCAAAAATCAATTTCGCTGTTTTATTAAAATCAACTCTATTACAAAAGAATCGATCATATATAAATCCACTATCATCTAAAACCTGCTTTAATGTCTCTGGCGGATGTTGCCTTTCAGCCATACAGCCGGGCACCTTCTTGTAACAAGCAAGTCTTAATTCATCATGAAAATTTCTATTATTCCAGTTAGATTCCATTGTTTTTTTTACCCATGGACAATAAAACCACATGTTGTCCCAGGCTATCAATTCAATTAATCTATTTAATTTACCGTTCCTTGCTTCTAATATGGTACTCAACAAGGTTTTTTTTCTGTGTTTTTCCATAAATCGCTTTTCTTCACTAATGAAAAGATGATCAGTTTCGCTTAAAAAAATATAAATCCATATCATGTTTACGAAAACTATTTCTAATTGATCGTCGCTATGGAGTACGTCTTTAAGGAATGGTTTTTGTAACATCTCTTTTGGCGTTATGCTCACTAAATTACTATTTTCAGATTTGTTATTATTCAGTGTGCTCAAAAGGTTTTTATAAGCCTCTGCCGTTCTTTTATCTTTTGGAATAGTAAGTGCTTTGTGAGCAATTCTTTGCATCCTCTGATTTATTCGGTTATCAAGGATTTCCAACATAAAAGGCTCATCTTTATGCCAACCGTCAATTAGCTTTAATGTAGACTCAAAGATCAAGAAGAAGTCGTCTGCATTGGATAGGCCCCCTGATGGTTGATCATCTAAAGGCCTTGACCCCCCTCGTTCCCATTCTAATACCCTCATGTCCAGGTAATAATGGAGTAGTTGCAACCTTATTAATTTTGTAATATCCTTTAGCTCTCTGGCGTTATTCTTTGCCAACTCAAGCCCTTGAAGTGCTTCATTTATAGCTAAAGCTTCATTAAATATACTCGGAATCCCTGTAAATCTCTCTTCCAAAGCTTCCCCTCTCGTGCCACACTCTGGGCATTTTTCGGAGATTTTAGATTCCTTTGGCTTTCCTGAATAGCTCACAAAATATAAAGGGAATATTTTGCGGCATTTAGGGCATGCGAACCAGTAAGTTTGGTTTATTTTTTTCACTTCCCGCCTCCTGTAGCGGCCTGGTAATTAATCCAGGGGAAACCGGCCAGGAAAACCGGCTTTCGGGGATATCACCCTATCCCCTGGAAAATTGTAACTACTTTGTAACTGTGACGATTAAAATCAATCAAACTTAATCAAAGTCTATCAAAAGTTCCGATATAGGTCAAATCCTTAACAGATAACAGAAAAAGCCCTATTGACAAGACTTTCCCAATATTGTAAAAAATAACTGTTTTTTGATTCCTAATCCCTGTGCCGTGTGTTCGAGTCACGCCGGGGGCACCAGTAATATCAAGGGATTAGTCGCGCCATTGTCGGCGGGATTAGCTCCTTTTTTGGTAAAGTTAATTCTATTGCATAGGAGAAAAAATTATGAATTACAAAAAGTTAGTGCTTACATTGATGCTTGGGTTAAGCTTATTATTTAACAGTGGCTGTCCAGCATTCTTGATAGCTGCAGGTGCTGCTGGAGGTATAGGCACATACACTTACATTGTCGGAGAATTGAAATCAACCGAGAAGGTTTCCCTAAATACAGCCTGGGATGCTAGTCAAAAAGCAATGAAAGATTTGGAATTCACCACAACAAGTAAAGAAAAGGACGCCTTTGATGGCCAACTGATTGCAAAGGGTGCAGCAAACAAGACAATCAAAATTAAACTTAACAAACAATCCGATACCCTCACTGAAATCAGGATTCGCGTTGGAACATTTGGCGATACATCCCTGTCGTTGCAGATCCTCGAAAGTATCAAAAAACAATTCTGAAGTCAAAAGTACTCTATCCTAATATCTCAATCCTGTTTCTTGTATAGAGAGACACGATTTTGTATTCTGGCGCACAATGAAGGTTGATAATCCCCGTTTAATTACCTATAACGTCAAGCAATCGTTACTTGAAAAGCGCTGGAACCTATTATAACATATTGATTATTTACACCGGAGAGCCTCTTAAGCCTGATTTATTACATAGAGCTTTGCAAAACCTGACAATTTTTGTCACCCCAATGAAGAGGGTGGACTTTTCTGAGGTGACTGGTGTAAGGGCGCTGTCTTTTCGCAACTTATCAGTGGGGGAAACCGCAGGCCCCGATTTATCGGGGCAATGCGG
>DATKWM010000048.1:0-13955 GCA_035529575.1 Desulfatiglandales bacterium | reverse complement strand
CGAGCTTTAGGTTATATATTCGATTTGGTAGGTAAAGCAAACAAAAAAATTTCTGAAAAGAATCCTGACCTCCCCTTTCTTCTCGGGGCGGATAGAGCCTTAAGAAGCATGGGTTCTCTTTTGGGGTTTCTGAAAGAGAAGGCTATAGAAAAGGCAGGAATGGATGAGTTCCAAATCGAAAAGCTTATTGACCAGCGGGATGCTGCCCGGGAAATAAAGGATTGGAAGAAAGCAGACAAGATTCGCAGTGATTTGGAAAAGATAGGAATCATTCTGGAAGATACTCCCGCAGGAACCCGCTGGAAGTATAGAGGCACAAAAAATTTTGCTTGATGTCCTTGTGATTTTTTGTTATTTTAGTGTAAGTTGGAAATTTTAATAGATACTTCAAAAATCCCCAAAATAGACCTCTTTTAGGCACTTCTTAACCATCGTTCATACACCACGAAATTATTTTTTTTCTTTACTCGAAGTATAGAATTCAATACTAGAGTCAATCTGAGAGTCTTTCAATTTTCTCTTTTTGGACATACTAATAACACCTTCACGAACACTTTTTGATAGAGGTTAGCGACCTGATATAGGCAGCTAAATAGAAACTATCAAAGTGGGGTCTCTACCGTCAGGTCGCCCCGGGTTTAAAAAATGCGTCCGTCAAAATCAGGTTAGCTAGAATATTAACTAGGAGATATGAAACAAAAATATTTTTTAATCTTTGTGATTATTGGCGCAATAAGTGTAATTTTCGTGAATCAATATATTCGAGAGAATCGTGGAAAAATATACACAAAAACAGCACAACCTCTTTTTCAAAGTAAAATAGCTGTGGGTTCTGAAGATGATGTAAAAGTGATATTTGATGTAAATTCCGAAGAAATTGTTACAAAAACAATTGAATTTGTAAGTAAAATTCCAAATGATGAATTTAGAAGATATAAACAGTTATTAGAAACAAAAAGAAGTTTGTTTCAATATTTAACAGTTGAATATAAAGCATGGTCGGATGAGGCATTTTGGATTCCAAATACAGATGAAAATTATGTTGTTAAAATTCCACTGGTTTCTGAAGACGAAAATTGGATTTATGAAAACGGAAAAGTTATAGTTATCGTAAAAACATGCAATGACCCAACTGAGAGCATAAGCATAAATTCAGAAACAGGAGAGGAATATTGTAACAGTGGAATTAAAGAAACTAAAAAGGAAGTTAAGAAATTGAGATATATTGTAACATTTGATGGAATTGTTCATTTTGCAGGGATTTACTAATTTTATTTTTAGCTCGCCGACCATAAATTCTTCACATCTTACGAGAACCTACATTACTTCTTTGAATCTTGAAGATACTGAGTCAACAGAAAAAAAGCCCAACTAACAAATAGACTAGAAAAAACAGGAAGAAAGATAATGAAAAAATATTGGGGCCATCTAGGATTTAGTTTTTTTCTTATTTTCCTTCTCAATTTATTAACAGGTACCTCCATAGGCTACTCGGAAACTTCAACGGGTCAAGTGGCGACTACCGATGCTTCAATGTATAAACGACCAGATCCTTTTCAGGGGCAATTTATCCTTAATAATCATCCTTCTTTTAATAGTGCATTCGATCTCTCTTTCACAATTAACCCGCTAATTGATATAGAGAATATTACAGTTAAATTGTTCTTACCAACAGGGGTCGAACATCTAGCAGGTCCTCTGCAAATAAGTGCTGGGAATATCAAAAGTGAAGAAAGCGCCCAATTTGATATTAATGTCAAAGTTGTCAAATCAGGCAAGTGGCGGATACGGGCGTATGTAGAAGGCACATTTCTAGGTAATCACAGGGAATATCGGTCCTATTATCTTTTCGTCGATGCAACAACTACTTCTATAAAATTAAGTGAAGTCCCTAAACCTTTTGAGAAACCACAACCCCAGTCAGAAACAGAAGCTAAGAAGATTGTAGAGCAATTTCCTACCTTTGATCTTGGTTCTAAACAAGAGTTAGTAAGGTCTTCGACATTGCTCTCACCAGGGAGTGTGACAATCACGGGACGGGGACAATACGAGATGGAAGACGGAACACCAAAACCAATCAGGTATGCTACCGTAATATTGTACGAAGATGGATTACTTAGGGACACAGAGCTAGCAAGAGGCAATACAGATTCAAATGGGTATTTTTCTTTTACTATAAGCATGTCTGGGAGTAAAAATGTTTATGTTTCTGTTTTTTGTGAAAGTAGTGCCGCTAGAGTTGGGAATTCGCTCGGCTCTACTTATTGGGTAAAAACTGATACTAAGATTATCAATGAATCTGATCCAAGCACATGGGATTTAGGTTGGTACATTTTCGGTTCCGGGTATGCAAATTGGCAGGCAATGGATGATATTATAGATGAATATCAATGGATTAATAATAGAGTTGATTGGACAAGGTCTCAAGTACTTGTCAAATGGCCAACCGGAAATTGGCCCCGGACAAATGGCAATGTGATATATTTACCAGATAAAGCAACTGCCTATTGGGACAGAGTAACTGTTCTACATGAATACGGACATTGTGTTATGTATGCGGTGTACGGAAATTCTTTCCCTTCAGGAAGTGGCCCCTCACCTCATTATATATATAGTGAATCAAGTCCTGGTTTTGCCTTGCTTGAAGGATGGGCGGAGTTCATGCAATGCACTATTGATAATAACCCACAGAACCTATGGAGCTTTTATAATGGGCACGGTGGAAATATTGAAGATAATGATTGGTATAATTGCATAGATACAGGGGACTTAGATGGAGATATTATTGAAGGATCTGTGGCGAGTAGTTTTTGGGATATTTTTGATCCTGTCAATGATGACGACCTTTACTTAGGATTTGACGAAATATGGCACATAATCAGGGAATATAATCCAAATGATATCAACTCTTTTTTGACTTATTGGTTTAATCATTATAATTATTCTCACCAAATGAGGGCAATTTACTATAACTATGGAATAGGTTCTGGTGGAGGCGACTCTTGGGATCCAATGGATGATAGTGCTTCTAATGGAACAACTCTTGTTCCGAGTTTAACGGTTCAATCTCATGGCTTACATAGTCTTGATAGTGTTTACGATGACCCGGACATATCGGATAGATTTGACTGGTACAAAATACATATGACTGCTGAATACACTTATTATTTTTATTCCACGGGAAATGGGGATACATACGGAGAGCTTTTCGATGTTCCCCATATAGGGAATGCAGTTGCAGAGGATGATGATAACGGCGGAAATGGCCAATTCAGTTTTTCATATACCCCAACTGTCACCCAGACTTATTATTTAAGAGTCTATGCCTATGAGCCTTGGTCTGGTTATATTAATTATCACTACACTTCACCACCACCTGATTTAATAATAAGCAACATTGATACCCCGAGTTCAGCCAGTCCCGGTGATAATGTTACAGTATACAGTTCTGTCAGAAACCAGAGTGATTATCCAGCAAAAAGTTTCTTTCTCGAATTTTATCTATCAACTGACAATATTATAACAGATGATGACAAATCTCTTGTTTCGCGTCATATAGATGGTTTGGATGCACACGAAACCATAAATCACATCACAAATGTAGAGATTCCTTCTTCGTTAAGTATAGGTACTTACTATATAGGAGCTATTGCAGATTCGACTCAAGCTGTGAAAGAAGCAAAAGAAGACAATAATACAGGGTATGATTCCATTGACATTATTGATGCTGTTGCCCCTTTAGCGCCTATTAATTTGGTTTGTAATCCTGCTACGTGGACAAATGTTAATTCTTTCACAATCGATTGGACAAATCCAGATGATACTTCCGGAATAATAGGAGCGTATTATAAGTTAAATTCTGCACCAACGCATGATACAGACGGCACTTATGTTGTAAAACCATTTTCTGTATCAGCTACAATGGAAGGAGGACAAATAATATACGTATGGCTAAAAGATAATTCTGGAAACGTAGATTATGACAATAGAAGCAGTGCTACAATTTATTATGATGGCACAGCTCCAACATTTCCGATAATTTCTCCGTCGTTGAGCATAAGCAAAACTGGCAATTTAACCATAACAGTAAATGCAAATGAAGAGCTGAAAGAACCACCTACTGTTTTTGTTCAACAGTATAATCATTCTGGAAGTACTATTAGCGTTGCTGGTTCTGATAAAAAATGGACTGGCAGTTATGTAATAATAGCTGATCACGATGGTAAAGCAACAATCAATGTTACAGGAAAGGATTTGGCAGGAAACATAGGAACAGGCTCTGGTTCTTTTGTCGCTGACACAACACCACCAGAAGCCTTCATATCTCTTTTCAAGCCCACGCCTTTAAAAACAGGTATGGCAGATATAACTTTACAGATTGAAGATGCAACAGGCATTACAGGAAACCCTGAACTTAAATGCACTTTCTCAGATAATATAACTATTGATATTCCATTAACAAGCTCAGGCAATACATGGGAAGGCAGTTTCTTCATTGAATCCACAACACCTGACGGCACAGCAGAGTTCAGTTTTTCTGCTGTTGATGCTGCGGGCAACGTGGGGACGACAATTACTTCAGGAAAAACTTTTGAAATAGATACAGCAATTGAAGTTGCTGAGGGCGGAACCTCTTCTAATAGTGATGGCACAAAAGTCGAAGTACCTAAAAATGCTGTTTCAGAAAAAATAAATATCAGAATCACAGTACCAGACCCCAATTTATCCATAATTAGAGAAGCGGATAATAACCTCGTTGATGACAAAGGGATAAATCCCATAAAAACGACAAATCTATATCGTAGCATCATGGCAATAGGTGAATCTGATGCTGAAATTAAGAGGTTTGATAAGCCAATAGCCATTTCTATTCCTTATCCAGACGGTGACCAAAATGGCATAGTAGATAAAACAAATATAAGAGAAGCGTCTCTGAGAATGTTTTATCTCGATGAAAATCAGGCAAAATGGCTCCTGGTGCCAGATTCCCAGGTTGACCCAGATGGGAATAATGTGACCGCCAGGGTTAGTCATTTTTCAATCTATACAATAATGCAACTCTCCCTGGCTTCCAATCTTTCAGAAGTATTTGGTTATCCGAATCCTTGTTACGTTAAACGGGATGGATATGTAAGAATTTCCAATATTCCGCTGGATGCAAAACAAGTTAAAATCTATATCTACAATGTGGCTGGAGAATTGGTACGAACTTTGGAAGAGGGAGATGGAATAGAAGAACTGGCAGGGTCAAAGATAGGGAAATGGGATGGTAGGAATGAGAGCGATGAAATGGTGGCGAGTGGAATTTATGTCTATTTGATAAAGAGTCGAGGTACTAAGAAAGCTGAAAAGATAGCGATATTTTGGTAAATTAAAATGAAATTGCTTAGAAGAATCGTATTTTTCATTTTTGTTATTATCGTAATTAATCCCTTCCCATTATTTGGTAGAGGGCCGGGAACAAGTAGTGTCTCTTTCTTAAGAATTGATACAGGTGCAAGACCTGTAGGTATGGGTGGCGTCTTCTGTGGGATTGCTGATGACGTGAATGCCATTCATTATAATCCAGCAGGGATAATTCAGTTGAAGCGGAAAGAAATTATTGTAACTCATAATGAATGGATTGAAGGAATAAGAACTGAATCTTTAGGCTATGCTCATCCTGTTAATAAATACTGGGTTCTTGGGTTAACATTGGATTATTTGTACATAACGGGTCTGGTGGAAAGGGATGTTTACGGAAATGAATCAGGAAAAACTTTTGGCGGAAATAATGGTGTACTTGCTTTAGCGTTGGGTAGGAAACTTCAGGATAATATCTCAGTAGGAGCCAATTTTAAGATAATCCGTGAGGCCGTGAAAGACAAAAATAGTCTTGCTTATGCTATGGATATTGGATTTTTATACAGATTGACAAAGCTGAAATTAGGTATAGCGGTTCAAAATTTAGGCACAAAAATTAAACTCTATGAGGAAGCATTTTCTCTGCCGCTAAATTTCAAGTTTGGCTTGGGTTATAAATTAATTGAAAATATGGAGCTTGGCTTGGATGTGAACATACCGATGGACAATGAGATTGATGTTAGAATGGGTAGCGAATACTGGGTTGCCAGCACTATTGCTTTAAGAGTAGGTTATAAGACTAACCAGGAAGAACATACAGGGATAGGCGTTTCTGCCGGGTTAGGATTCAGGTACAGAAATTATCAGATTGACTACAGTTTTCTGCCGTTTGGAGATTTAGGCAATACACACAGAATTTCACTCAACGTAAAATTCTAGTCCGAATATAATTTGTTGCTTAAGCTAAATTGCTTATCAACATAGGAGCCCGGCGCGGATAGGGGGAGCATCGGTTTCGTAACGCGAGGGGGTCGAAATCGCGAAGTATTTTAAGCACAATGGTAATCATATTGGACTTTATGGAGAAAGTTACAAAAAACTTGCACATATATCCCAAGAGATGCAGAGAACAAAAGAACTTTCTGTTTCACAGAACTTCTTTTGTACCAAGAATGTGTCGACCATGGAAATACATAAAGCAAATAAGTAAAGGAAACATAAATGTCCATCCTCTTTATATATGATTTAGTTAATAAAAAACCATCTTTTGAAGTAGCACATGCTAAAATTTCTGCTATGAACTATCAAAAAGATGGAATATATTATGTCATTAGGTCATTTATTAGAATAGTAGATAGGCGAGTTTTTGAAGGATTGGGTATATGCCTTGACGGCAAATTTGAGCCAGAGTTGACTGATTTGAGCAAACTTCTTTCCGAGGAGAATGTCATGAGAAGGCCAGGTGATTTTAAGAAAATCGGTAATAACAAATTCTTATTTGCTCAAAGAATTGAACCTATCTTTAAAGCAGAGTATATAATCCCAGAGTGTACCTATTCATTAGAGGTCGTTGGTCAAGCTACTTTTGTAAAAGTATTCTTTAGTTGTGAAGATGAAAACGATATAACTTATGCATTTATATTTAAGATATTTAAGGAAAATAGGGAATTTAACAAATGGCCTTTATATTTCGGAGCCACACTTAATATATCGCTACCCATAAATTATCGTTCACCGACTGATTATCTAAGTTATTCTGATGCCTTTTATCATTATTTAAAAATTCATGAAATTGAGGAAAAGTACGTGGATTTTAACAGATGGGAATTTTTTTATGTACTAAAAGGACATTTTTATTGTATTAAAGAATGGCCTAATACAAAACATGGATGGGATTTAAAAAAAATAAGAGATAAAAATATTGATGATGCTATTCGAAAGCCTATTGAATATTATTATGACATGCCTATAAACAAAAAATATACGGTAGGGATTTGGGAATCGACAGGAGAAAATTCATTAGCAGCGTTAAACCTTAATAGTATATTCAAGATACCGACAATAGAACGTATATTATTTTGGTCTGTGGCATTAATAGGTATAGCATTAGCAATAGTTGGTATAATAATTGGTTTTTAGTGGCCAAAGTAAGATTTTTTGCGTCCAATAACACATCATATATGCTGCAGGCTAATGCTTGCCGTTCAGACATTGCTAACTTGATTGAAGCATCGCATATGATAGAAGCGCTATATCGCATCCGCTTGAAGAAGAATATAAAATGGTGGAAAACTAAAAAACAATTCCCAACATTTCTCGTTTGAACACCAATTCCCCGACAATAGAAAGAAAAAAGGGACGTTTGAATCTTCATAAATTCTTGTCAATTTTATGCCCTTTTAGACATTTTAATAGATACTTTATGGACACTTTTTAAGAAAGCACAGTAATATGAAGACTTCTCCCAGAACCGGTATGAAGCCATTGCTGTTTTTTGATTCTTGTGCATTAGTAAAACTATTTGTAAACGAAGATGAACCCGCAACTACAATAGCGAGACGTTTATGGAATAAGAGGAAAGAAGTATATGGTTCAATAGTGTCTATAGGGGAAGTGCTTTCGGTTTTTGCCAAAAAGAAAAGATGTAATTGTCTTTTACCAACAGCCTACGACGATGCTTGCAAGAAGTTTATCGACAGTTTACAAAAAAGTTCCATTGCAAAGAATGTGCACCGAGCGATTGAAATCTTCCAGGGAAAATTACCTTCAATTACCAGTCGCGTTATAACACTACTACCCCTCTCTGATTATATCACTTCCATTGAATTATTTAATATGGTTAACAGGTATCATTTTGAATTTGGCGATGCATGGCATTTAACAGCATTGTTGTCTGGTTTGGAAATCTTTCCCCAAAAGCGTGGTTTTTTGTTTGTATCCTCTGATGGAAAATTTTGTGATGCCGTAGAAAAAGAGGGGTATACGGTTTTGGACTTGAGGAAAGATGAGTCACCTTTTCTGAAGGACATTATATTAGGCGTGGAGAGGTTACCAAAAAAAGAATAGAAATAAAGACCTCCACTGAGTCAATTGAATAGGAACCATTTAAGCCGGGTTCTCTAAAAAGTGGAGGTCGCCTTGCTTTTTTTATTTTCCCAGCATAAACGAAGTATTTGGGATATTTTAAGTTAGTGCCGTGAATAGAATTTAAGGAGGTGAGTACTATGGATGATGGGAGGGCTTTTGAACTATATAAATTGGCTAACCAACATCAAATCTCTTGGCTGAACTTACATAGACAGCATTTACAGCAATATTTTGTCTTAATCGCTGCTTTATTTGGAGCTTCCCTTGGAGCTATCTACCACTTTCGGCATGACCCTTGGTTTACCATTGCAGTTATTGTTGGGCCACTCCTTGGGGCACTGCTTTCAATCACTGCTGTGGGGATGTGCGACCGTTTCTACCGAAGTTTCCTTGAGAGTGTCACTATTCACGCAAAATTGGCACCCATAGTCGGTGTCACAGAAAAAAGGTCTATGCTACCCAATAAGAAGGGGACAATACCTTTTCCCGACGATATCCACTATATACCAGAACGTTGGTTTGAAAGTCGTTCATGTTTTAAGACTTCCGAAGATTTTGTGCAAAAGCATATGAGGTTAGGGGCAAACAGATTTGCTTTTTGGTCATTTCGCATCTTACTGGTGGCAAACATATTGTTTATTATTGGAATTATCATAAATGTAGTACGCACCATCTAAAATTTCCTGTAATCTATCCACCCACGCCATATTCTTCAAACTATCCCGAGTTTTCTCCTCAAATTGGTTAGATATAGAAGGGTCTCTCCCTTTAACCGGCGTGATTCACTGGAGCTCTAGACCTATTTGGGCCTTTTATTATCAAATAAATCATTGGGATATAACGCTTACTATTTTTCCTCTGTCAGGGCCCTTGGAAGATATGGACGTTTCTGGAAGTCTTGTCCATAAAACCTTAAAAAAATCCTTAGTAGCAGCTTGATTTTTTAAAGGGTAGATTTCTGGATTTAACAGTCCTTGAATATAAGCATTGAAGGACAGGACTTTTGATTTTTGCTTGACAAATTTGGGTTTTTGTGGCAGTATTAGAAAGGAATTGAGGGATGGAAAGTTTGGCGATTGGTAAAAAAGTGTAGACGTTAATTGAAAATTGAATAAGGCCTTTCCGCAAAGAGGCTCAGCCTCTAACGTACCACTGCGGAGCAGGCTGTCACTATGCCCGAAAGCAGCCGCCTACAGGGAAAAGAGGATGCGACTGGAGAGCGAAAAATAGCTGCAAGGAAAAAGCTGAAGAAAACTTTCCCAGGGTTTCCTTCCTGAACAGTAAATTCCCGATGACAAAAATGACGAAGTTTGTACTTGACCTGTTTGTGGATTTTTGTTAATTTCAGTATTGGGGGATATTTTAATAGATACTTTCATAGGCACTTTTTAGATGAGGATAATCCAAGAAAAAGAGGCAGAAAACACGGTCATCGGGATTGCCCTGGCCAGTTCGGCCCGATTAAAATGCGCTTTTGCTTATATAGGGGTGGGGTCATGCGAGTCTTTTCAAGTTCATACCGCATATTGGCTGGATTTACGCGCCCGTGCTATGCACTGTTTCTTGTTTTCTTATTTGTAGTTTGCGTCCCTGCTTTAGCCTGGTCCCAGGATGTAACACCCCCGGCAGCAATAACTAATCTATCAGCCTTACCAGGAGAGATAGACCAGAAGATAAACTTATCCTGGAGCGCGCCTGGTGATGACGGGAACAGTGGCATATTAACCGGTGAATACAGAATAGATTACGCTACTTATACCAAAACCTGGAATCCCACCGATTATGAGATTTCTATTCCCACCTCAAATGTAAATCCCGGAGATAACCAATACCGGGAAGTACCAAACCTTACCGTGGGAGCGACATACTATTTCCATATCTGGACAAGGGATGAGGTACCTGAGCATTGGTCAGAGATATCGAACGAGGCAGCCACATTGGCGCCGGCTATTCCTCCTGCCGCAGTTGTAGATTTGGAAGCCATCTCGGGTGCGACAAAAGGTTCAATCAAGTTAAGTTGGACTGCGCCCACAGAAGATGGCGCAACAGGCGGTAAAGTCTCTTCCTACATTTTGAAGTACTCAACCTTCAGCGTGAATGATATAGGAGATACGACTGTTTGGTGGAATCATCCTCAGACGCTTACTGGATTAGATGGAGGTTCACCAAAGGAGCCAGGTGAAACTGAAACCTTCAACATCGGAGGGTTATCTCCCGGCAATACTTACTATTTTGCTATAAAAAGTAGAGACGACGTAGGGGCTATTTCGCCCATTGACACTAAGACCGCCAGTTTCAACCAGGCCAATGCTACCACCCCCGGTGATGATACTCCTCCGGCGGCAATTACGACCTTAGCGGCTCTACCCGGAATTGAAGGAGGGGCTATTGACCTTTCCTGGAAAGCTCCGGGTGATGACGGGGTCACGGGCACATTGGATGGAGAATACAGGATAGACTATGCCACTTATACCAAGAGTTGGAATCTTACTGACTATGAAATATCCACTTTAGCCAGTGGCGTTAACCCCGGGGACGCTCAATCGTTTACAGTCACAGGTTTGAAAGAGGGAGCGACTTATTATTTCAGAATCTGGACGGCAGACGACTTAAACAACTGGAGTGAAATATCTAACGGAGCAACAACCTGGGCGCAGGATATTCGTCCAGCAGCAATAATCAATCTATCCGCCTCACCAGGAGAGATAGACCAGAAGATAAACTTATCCTGGAGTGCGCCTGGTGATGACGGGAACAGTGGCATATTAACCGGTGAATACAGAATAGATTACGCTACTTATACCAAGACCTGGAATCCCACCGATTATGAGATTTCTATTCCCACCTCAAATGTAAATCCCGGAGATGACCAATACCGGGAAGTATCAAACCTTACCGTGGGAGCTACATACTATTTCCGTATCTGGACAAGGGATGAGGTACCCACTCATTGGTCGGATATATCCAACGAGGCAACCACATCGGCGCCGGCTATTCCTCCTGCCGCAGTTGTAGATTTAGAAGCCATCTCCGGCACGACAGAAGGTTCAATCAGCTTAAGTTGGACTGCGCCCACAGAAGATGGCGCAATAGGCGGTAAAGTCTCTTCCTACATTTTGAAGTACTCAACCTTCAGCGTTAATGATGTAGGAGATACAACCGTTTGGTGGAATCATCCTCAGACTCTTACCGGATTAGACGGAGGTTCACCAAAGGAGCCAGGTGAAACTGAAACCTTCGTCATCGGAGGGTTATCTCCTGGCAAAAGGTACTACTTTGCTATAAAAAGTAGAGACGATCTCGGCTCTATTTCACCCATTGATACTAAGACTGCCAGTTTCAACCAGGCCAATGCTGTGGCGGCCACTGATGATATTCCTCCGGCAGCTATTACCGATCTTGTAGCCGAACCAGGGGGATACGAAAGGATAGACTTGTCCTGGACAGCTCCCGGGGATGATGGATGGCAGGGGACGGCAACAGAATATACCATTAAGTACGCAACCTACGAAATCAATGTCGGTAATTTCGAGGCTGTAGCGGACGTTAAGGAGAGAAGCGTCACTGTGAGCGGAGGCAGTCCCGACAGTGAGACGATAATAGGGTTAATGGCTTATACTACCTACTACTTTGTCATAAAAACCGAAGACAAAGTTGGCAATGTTTCGGGTATATCCAATATTGCCAGTGCTGAGACCGGGAAGGATAGTCTGCCACCGAGAGAGCCTGTGGGCATTAGAGGAATTCTAAGCGCCAATGGAGAGACGATGACTATAAGCTGGCGCGCTGTAACTGAAAATGTAGATGGGACGCCCTGCAAGGACCTGAAGGGATACAATATTTATCGGGCTCCGATTGTCGATGGCGATTATGTTGAGAGGGATTTTGTTGCCAGGGGAGAGTCTTTAGTCTGGACAGATCCAGAAAATATCAAAGGACAAATCTTCTACTACAAGGTTAAGGCTAAGGATACTTCTGGCAATCTCAGCAGGAGTTCAATGATTGCCGATTCTTCGGTAGATATGAATATAATCGCTGTTAGCGGCGAAGACGGGTCAACGCGTATAGTCATTCCCAAAGAAATCGGGCAAATTCTTTACAAGGAGACTAACCCCTACGGCGAGGACGTCATAATGGAAATCTTGAGAGAGAAAGAAGAAGATGAAAGGGTAATCAAATCTTTCAATTTCATAGCCAGGGGTGAACAGAGCGGAAAGGAGATAAAGGACTTCGTTTTTGCCAAACCGCTGGCCAGAATAGCTCTTGCCTATGAAGTGGAAAATGGGTATGTAAAACAAGCCTCATCAGTTCCGGAAAAGCTTGCATCCGAGCAATTGGCTCTCTTCTGGTTTAATGGGTTGGAATGGATTAAATTGGGCGGTGAGGTAGATGAATATTTTCATCTGGTAAGTGTAATGTCGAAACGAATTGGCAAGTATATGATTAAGATATCTTTCCGCGGAAGCTCGTTTGGTATCGAATCTATGCAACCGGATAAGATATTCACTCCCAATGGAGATGGCTGGAATGATTATCTTGAGATTCGTTATGCCAATCCTAAGGACGCTTTTGTGAACGGTAAGATTTACGACCTCAGAGGAGCTCTGGTTGCAGAGATGGAGAAAGGAGCAAAGGAGAGAACGCTAATATGGGATGGCAAAGATACGAATGGCGATACTGTGGCCGGCGGCGTCTATATTTATCAAATACAAGCAGTAGGTGCTGAGAACAAGGTAATTAACGGGACAGTGGTAGTAGCAAGATAAGGGATAGAGTAATTCAAGGAACAATAATTTCGGTGAGATAAATGAGAAGAAAAATGAGAAGGTCGATATGCAAGGCTATCTTAATACTGTTCCTTACTTTCACCTGTGGTTTGCCGCCAGTTCTTGCTCAATTTGATGATTTGGGAGTGGGAGCCCGGGGAATTGGAATGGGGAATGCCTTTATCGGCTTGGCTGATGATGGTTACTCCATTTACTATAATCCGGCCGGTTTGCAAAGGGTTGGTTGGAAGGAGCTGGTTCTGGACTATGGGAAGCTCTATTGGGGACTTGATGATGACTCAAATTTAGGACAAAGTTTTGTTGGTTACGCTCATCATATCGATAATCTGGGAAAATTGAAAATAGACGGGACATTTGGATTCGGCTGGCTAAACTTTGCTTTGACTCGCTATTACAGAGAGGATACCTTTATGTTTGCTTTCGGGAAGAGAATTCCCGGCATCAGGGCAGGCTCGCTTGCGGCGGGGCTGAACCTCAAGGTCCTCTACAAAGGGTTCAAAAAGACACTGTACACTGAGAATGCAATCAATCTGGATATAGGTGACTTTAGGGGAGGAAGAGACCCTGTCTTTGAAAATGGCTATTCGCATACGGCCTTCAGTACCGACATTGGATTTATATACGACCTGGGTAGACACCATTCCTTTGCCTTAACCCTGAACGATATTAACCAGCCTGATATGGGCTTACTCGACAAAGATAGGATAGCCCTGGCGACAAAGTTGGGTTATGCCTACA
>DATKWM010000047.1:0-8098 GCA_035529575.1 Desulfatiglandales bacterium | reverse complement strand
TTTATTTAATTTGGCTGGGAATGACGTTGGTGGGCGATGTAACGTAACGCTGATAGGTGTATAGGAGGGATATAATATGTGTGCATACGATGCAAGCAAACCAGTGAATGGGAGTTCTTTAGTAGCTGCTGATATTAGAGAAAACTTCAGGGCATTAAAAGAAGATGATATTGTCGAAGGCGTGGCCGCTTTGGGAATAGTGGAAGGCATGATCGGAACTGGCGCAGTTACAGAAGATAAGATCGGAACTGGTGTAATAACATCAAGTCATCTTGCTTATGCAGCTGGAGATATTTTAGTAATTTCAAGTGATGCTGAAAAAATAGTTGCAGGAAATGGCACGTGGAGATTAATGAAATCCATAAGAATAGCAAAAAGCGGAACGCTAAGAATTAAATTTGATTGTCATGGTGAGGCCGCTGATAGACCAGCTTATTTTAAAGTATATAGAAACGATAGTCCAGTAGGCACGCAACAAGCTCCTGCATCAGCAACGTATGTAACAAAAAGCGAGGATATCGCAGGTTGGAGTCCAGGAGATACTTGTCAAGTGTATAGTTATGAAAACGCATATTCGTGTTATTTGCAAAATTTTAGACTATATACGGCGTATTATTTTGAAGAAAGTGTAATAACGGCATAATACCAAAGCCATCATATATTAAAGTTAAATCATTAAAAAAGAAATGAGACCTTACACAAATAAAGACTATGAATATCTAAGTAAAAGTTTATTAAATGTAAATCACTAAAAAGGAAATGAAATAGAACCATGAAAAAACCAATCGGAATAAGTTTTGAAATAGGTTATACCGAAGTAATGCGAAGGAGACTGGAATAATGGGAGCTGCTCAATATCAAACAGGGAATATCTCAATAACCAATAGTTCTTTAATAGTTTTAGGAGACGGGACTGAATGGAAGACTCAGGTTAATCTCCCAGCGATATTTAAAGTAGATTTAGATGGAGAAGCAACTTATTCTGTTGCAACGATTATAAGTGCGACCAGATTACACTTAGCAAACAACTATGGTGGCTCAACTGGCTCTGGGCTGGGCTACCAATTGTGTACATCGTTCTCGGTTTCAAGGGGATATTATAGACCGTTACAAGGAGATTCCGACTTCGCTGAAATCCTATCCCAAGAAACGATTGATAAGATTGACGATGACATCAGCAATCTTATGACTGGCAATGTTGGAATGTTTTCTAACCCAGTATTAAAAACAGCCAACTATCAAATACTTACCACCGACAATATGATACTTGCTTCTGGCAATGTTACAATAACACTTGCCTCCGCATCTGCAAAGCATGAAATCAGAATAGGCAATAGAAGTTTGGATGTAAGCGCAAGTATACGTGTTAAGAAATCAGGTGGCGATACCATAGAAAATAATGCGAGCTTGAATCTTAGAAATAAGTATGATACTGTTTGTCTTATTGGTGATGGCATAAATACTCATTTCCAATTTTAAATAAGGAGGTTAATAAAAATGTCAGATTATAGATTAGCAAATAAGGCCGCTTCCAGCACTAATTCCGATATCACATCTATGACCGCCCTTACTCAAATCACAAGAGCGACAGGGGGTGCTTTTGACATAGCAATCGGTGGAGCGGCGGGCGATGACTTTACAGTTGATACCAGTAAGTTAGTGGTAGAGGGAGATACAGGCAACGTCGGCATCGGGACGGCGGCACCGGGGACTAATTTACACGTTTATTCAACTACTCAATATTACCCAAGTGTTCGCATGGAGTCTGCTACTGATGACGTATATGGCCCCTCTTTAGTTTTAAAGAAGACAAGCGCATCACCAGCCAATAATGATGAAACAGGTAATATTTTATTCCAATCGAAAGACAGTGGAGGAACCAACACCAGTTTTACATCTATATTATCAACAGCCAAAACAGTTACGCATGGGTTAGAAGATGGATATTTAAGTTTTAAACAAATGGTTGCAGGGGGAAATATAGATGTACTCACGTTAGATGGCGGCAACGTCGGCATCGGCACGACAGCGCCAAACTATCAACTCGAACTTAGCACCGATTCCGCAGGGAAGCCAGGAGCTGGTGGACTCTGGACTGTTGTTTCAGATGAAAGAATAAAACAAGAAATAGAATTGGCAGACCTTGCCCGATGTTATGAGATTGTCAAACAACTTCCGCTTAAAAGATTCGGCTGGGCAGATAATATATACGCAGACGAACAAGTCAAAGACAGACATTCTCTCGGCTGGGTTGCTCAGGATGTTCAACCTTTCTTTGGAAAGTCAGTCGGAACTAAAAAATTCAGGAAAGAGAAAGTTCTTGATGGAATTGAGGAATATAAAGAGCAGGATTATACTGTCGAAACAATAAAAAAAGAAGTTAAATCTATTGAAATTATAGATGGCAAGGCAGTACAGATTGTAAAAACTATTTCAGAAGAAAAGAAAACCATGCTTTTTGATGAAGTGGAGGTTGTTGATGAGGCCGGAAAAGTCATTATGGAACAATATATAATAACTCCTGCCACAAAAACAACTCCTGCTGTTATAGGGGGACGGCCTTTAATGTATAAGAAGCCAAGAATGGTTACAAAAACCAGAGATAAATTTAAACAGGATGTTATTGAAGATTGTCTTGATTTAAACAGCGGGCAGATTATAGCCGCATTATATGGCTGCGTTCAAAAACTAATGGCAAAAGTTGAACAACTTGAAGCGGATATAACATAAAAACATCTAAATGCGATGCTAAACTATAAAGGACTCTGAAAAATGGACGACTTAACAACAACTGGAATTGCAGGAGATTGATGTGTGTGAAACAAAAAAGGGGTAGCAAATAAAGTCTGTGTTACCCCCTTTTTATTTTAATCTAACAGTATATTATTCTGAAACCTTTTGAAACATATCGTATAAATCTTTTTGTGCCTGTTTTCCCATTGGAATAACAACATTATCGTAGTTCAGTTTATGGCAGGCTTCCAGTAAACGGTCTGGCTCTTTTTCGTAATATTCACGTAAAGAAGCGGCATAGTCAACCGGTGCTTCTGGATTTTTTTCAACTACAGTCTTTTTTTCTTCCGACTGAACAGGGAATGGCTCGTCTTCTCCATATACCCTGCCCCATTTCTCTTGAAAAGATGCCTTTGTTTCTTCGCTGGCACCATCCCAATCTTTTTTATTCGTATGGAAATATGTTGCAAGCCCAGCACCTTTTAAACGGTTCGCTTTCCAATCAACTGTATCAAATGCATTACCATTGTTATCGGCATTACCATTCCCAGCTATTGGTTTATCCGTTTTCGCTTCAGGAGTTGGCTCTGCTTTCTTTTTTACTTCCGGCAATTTCCCTTCAAAATGTTTCTTCCAATTACCTTGTAAAAAGTTGCTCCAGAATCCAGCAAATGAATTTGTTGATACAATAGAATTCATTACAGCTTCGCAAGTGCTATCATTGTTGCTGGAAACCATTTCGATATAAGCACTTAAATTGTCATGTGCCATACCATCTTTATCGGTCGGCACATATTCAAAATCTTTTTTTGCTTCAGCTTTTACAAGTTTGGCAAATTCTGGTGGTGTTGTTACTATCGGTATTTCAGATTCTACAGATGTAGTTGTTTCAGTTGGTAAAGGCTTTGTGGAAGGCTTATCTTCATCTGGTTTTATATGCTCAGGGTCTTTCCCTTCACTTTCTTTTTTGTTAATATAATCTGCCCATGTCGATTCTCCGCCGTCAATAGCAGCATAAATAGTTCGCAAAGAAACTATTTCAGAAGGCGAAAGTGTATCCACACTATGCCCAATATACTTTTTAATATCATTAGGCCAGATATTTAAGCCAGCAAAAGCATCTAATATCCGTTTTTTTGCGGCATCTGGGTCTGACTTATCTCTACTTGCCAATGTAGCTCTTGACCTTTCCTTTGCCTCTTGTTTAATCCCAGCCGGAAGCAATCTCAATCCTTCTGTTCTGATGAATTTTGATGCCATTGCACTTTCTTTTATCAGCATTTCATCGTCTGTTGCCTGAAGGATATAAACTGTTTGACCATAACTGTTTTTACGCTCACTGATATAATCATCTTCTCTGCCTTTTTTAGACTTGCGTTCAATGGTTTTCTTAAGCGTTATATCACGTGAAAACTGTGTGTTAGTTTCAAGGTCAATTACCGAAACTCGTATCCGGCGAACATTATCATCATCGTAAATCATTTGAACTTCTGATAATATGTTTCCCCATTCTGCCATTGCCGCTTCTGCAAACCGGATTGATAAATCTTTTATACTGGTGTTGCCAATTGGCTTGCTGTATTCTACTTTTTCCGCAAACTCAGGGTTGTCACACATGCGTAGTATCTTTTGCCGTGCCTGGTCTGGAGTTCGTGGCTTTTGAATTGCCATTATATATGCAGACTGAATACGGGCTTTTGCTGTTTCCGCCGCCGCTACAATAGCAGGGTCTCCACCATATAATGATGGCATTTGTGTTCCAAATGGAACAACTTGATTTCTATTTTCCATAATCTTATTTGCCTCCTTTATTTAAAGTTTCAACTATAGGGATACCATTAAAGCCAGATGGGATATAAACAGTTGTATGGTTTGGTGAAGATGCCATTTTTAATTGAGCATTTATTGCCTCATGCTGCAAATAGTTTTGTGTAAGAGTAGTATTAATGATTTTTTGTGCCGCAGCTATCCCTTTAGCTTCTTCTATTCTTATTTCAGCATCTTTTTTTGCTATTTCTCTTTGAGTTTCTTTTTCGTCAAGTAATTGTTTGGCAGCTAATTTTTTTTCTACTGCTTCGGTAACTATTTTTGGGTAATCAATATTCCCAACTACTCCAGACATGGCAACAAATGGGGTATCTGTTAAATATGCAGTTAATTCTTTCATTACTGCTGCTGCTATTTCTTTACGTTGTTCTTTTATGAGCCTACTCTCAAGCGTTTGGACATTATTTCGCACCATAGCCCTTAACGGTTCTTTTATATATCGTGTATAACATTCAATCCCAGCGTATTTTTCTACTACATCTTTTATTGTATTTGGTTTAATTTTCATAATAGTCTGAAAGCGAAAAGAAACATTTAATTCATCCTTAGCCAAGATGTTAAAAGACTCAGAGTAGGTTTGTGGCCTAAAATCTATTGCTTCAATCTCATTTCTCCATAATGAAATGCCATAATTTGCTGGGCCGATTAATACTCCTCTGAATCCACCTTTCCCAAATATTCTTGGATTTTCTTTTATGTAACCTTCACCACCTGCCGCACAATAAGGATTGGTTGACATTGTAATTGCTACTATCGTTAAAATAATACCTATGGTGAGAAATATTCCAATACAAATTAATTTCTTATTATTAAACATTTTATTATTTTCCATAATATTTATTTTATCCTCCTTATGTTATTATTTATATTTAAAAAGATTCGTTATCATCGCCACTACCAAAAGGACTCACAGACCTTTTAGACGACATTCTAACTTTTGCCTCGAACTTTTCCTCGATTTGACAGCCGGATATTTCTCTTATGCCTGATTCTACAGCATTATCTAAAGCCTTTTGGTCTGGCATACAATATTCTCTGGGCACTTTATCTGGATTAACAATAACACAAACCCACTTCGATTTTACAGTTGCCTTGCCTTGATCGGTTGTAACCTTTTCAGTTTGTTTTACGATTGGAGTTACTAAAGATGGGGCGATAGAAACTTCCGGTTCTATAAATTCAGGTGTTTCAACATGTACTCTTTCAACGCCAGCCTTGTCAGCCTCTTTGTTTAATCTTTTTTGTAATTCCTCGGCGTCTTTAAGTTTTTGTTCGTATATTCTTTTGGCTTCGGCTTCAGCAATCTTAGTTGCTGCGGCAATCCGTTGCGATTCTGCCTCAGCCGCTTTCTGGTCAATTCTTCTTTGTAATTCGGCTTGCGCTCTTTGATATGAACTTACTTTAGGGTTAATTAGGCTTTCAATCTTTTCAATTGGTTTTCTAAGTTGTTCCCTTACAAAAGTATCAACCCCAGATTTAAACTCAGCCGCAGTTTTATAAGCCGGAATATTGTTCTTGATTTTATCAGCCATCTTTACAAGTGCTTTGCATTGCACCAGCATTTCCATCGCGGTATTGTTTGATATAGGGTCTTTAACATCTATAGTCTGTGCATTTTTATGCATAGATAATAAAGTGTTTTTGATTTCTACAAAAGATGATTCGGCTTTTATAAGGCTGAATCTCTCGTCCCTGTCAAATGGAGTATGGCTGACTATTTCTGGAGTTGGTTGATAAGATTCCGTATTAACTATATTTATCTTTTTTATATCGCTATTGCTCTTTTCTGGAACGCCAGTATCGAAATTAAAATTTAATGGTGTGTCTGTTTTCGTTGCCATTAATCCTCCTTTTTAAATTCCATTAGATTCGTTAGGCTCATTTTCAGCCTTATTTTTCTTCTTTCTACCGCCCCTTCTTCCATAAAAACGAGCAGAATAACAGGTAAGAATTTTCATAATATCCTCTGCCAATTCTTCTTCGTATTTCTTTTCTTTTGTCTCAACGACTTCAACCGTGATTCCCAAGTTCTTGAAAATGGCATCCAGATACTCGTAACCAAATCGGGCAAGTCTGTCTTTGTATTCAATCAATATTCTCTCAACTTTACCTTCAAAACATAACTTAATAAGTTTGTGTATGCCTTTTCGTTTCTCGTTTATCCCACTCGCAATCTCATCAATCAGAATAAATTTATATCCTTTATTTTCAGCATACTTTCTTAGTCTATCTTTCTGGCGTTCAAGATTTTCTTTCTGCTTGGCAGTTGAACATCTGGCATAAATCACAGTCAACTTTTCTTGCTTCTCTTTCTCGACTCCCATATAAGCGTCTAAATCTTCCTGACGGAAACGCCTATGCTCTCCAGAGGTCTTGAAAGATTTTATCTTTCCGTTGTTGGCAAGTGTCTTTAGTGTATTTATTGACACTCCCAAATATTCGCTTGCATCTGTGATTTTATAGATTTTCATTTATTCGCTTCTCTGCAATTTTGAAATACTCTGGGTCAAGTTCTATCCCAATAAAGTTGCGGTTCAGGTTTTTGCAGGCGACTCCAGTCGTTCCGCTTCCCATTGTGAAATCAAGGACTGTTTCGCCTTCGTTTGTGTAGGTCTTTATCAGGTATTCCATTAGGGCAACAGGTTTTTGATTTGGGTGAACTTTTCCTCCGTTCGCTTGCCATTTACCAACTATAATAGTATCAGGGTTTTTATGTGTGTATGTGTATACTTTATCAATTACCCCATCTGTATTGATTTTATAATTACTATCTTTACCCTTTTTTGCATAATTTTTAACCTTTACAGGCTTATCTCTTTTTACCATTTGGGGATAATAATGCCCTTTACAATTAAAAACGCTTATATTTTCATGTTTATTCATTGGCATTCTTTTAGCGTTTGCGAAGTTTCGGGGGATATGTTTATCCCATATCCAATCATATTTATAATTCTTAATATTACTTATTCTTAATGCAGAACTAAAAGGTTCTGATCCAAATAAAACAATAGCACCATTCGGCTTAATCACACGTTTCAACTGAGCCCACATAGGTTCCAATGGAATAATGCTGTCCCACTTGCAAGCCGTAGTGCCGTAAGGCGGGTCAGTCAAAACCATATCAACGCTGCCGTCTGGAATTGAAGACATCTCTTCCAAGCAATCACCTTGTATTAGTTCAATCTTTGGCATCTTTCAATTCCTTAACTAATTTTTCGTTTGCGTCCACAATCTTCTGCATATCCTCAACGGATATTTCTTTTTCCAAAGGCTCGAAGAAATAAACCTTCTCGTCCTCTGTCTGGAAATACTCTTTCGTTACCTTTATGACTTTCATTTTTCACTCCTCAATCATAGCGTTTTTCGTGTCGAAAAGCAAGCGATTCTAACCGATTCCTTTTGATTTTGTTGGATTTTCATAAGCAGTTAGAACCTCCTTCCAACTCAGGCTTTCGCTCTTCGGCGTAGAGCATCAAGTCAGCCAACTCAGGCTCCTCGACTTTGGCGATTTTGCAGAGCTGAGCGATAGCATCAAGTG
>DATKWM010000046.1:0-2766 GCA_035529575.1 Desulfatiglandales bacterium | reverse complement strand
ACCTAAACTCCTCATTTTTTAACCCATAGATAACTTCGATAATTAATCCATTCATTTGTAGCAATATCAACTAAAAGCTCAATATCGGTCGATTTTTCTTAATCATAGGAGCTAATAAGTCACAGGACTTATTCTATTTTTATATGGTCTTTCAGAATTTTACCATAAGTTATATATACGAATGTGTTTATATAACCCATATATAATAACCCATATGATTATCATGTCAAACGTACCTCAGAAAGTAGAAATTGCCTTTGAAAAACTTCGGAAACAGTACGATTTTTATATCGAATTAAAAAATATCAATGGTCATTTCTACATTTATCAAGCAACCAGCGAATGGGATGCTAAAAAGAAAAAAACCCGTAAGGTCACTCACTACATTGGTAAAATCACCATTGACGGGCAATTCAGAGAAAAAGGAAAAAGAAAGTGCATAAAACAATCATACAGAGAAATATTTGAATATGGGAACATCGCTCTAGCTCACACTTTAATTGAAGATGTTGAGAAAATCCTACTTGAAATCACACCTTATGGTCAGGATATAATTGCTATGGCCATTTTAAAAGCCATTGATCCAAAACCTCTGAGACTGTTGCCATCTCAATGGTCAAAGATGTATCTTTCACGCGAAATTGAAGTAAATCTTTCTCCAAATCACACATCTTCCCTTCTTCAACATATTGGTACTATAGTAAGCGATTGGTACAACTTGTTTTCCAAACTTATACAAAAAGATGATTTAATTCTTTATGATCTCACAGCGGTCTTCACATATTCTGAAAACATAAAGATGGCTGAAAAAGGATACAATGCTCACCGTCAATTTCTGGAACAACTTGGTATTATTATGGCATTTTCAAAAACGGAAAACCTACCGGTTGGTATTGATGTGTTCCATGGTTCAATGAGGGATGTCAAAACCATAAGAGATTTTGTGAAGCGTTTGCCTGCAAGAGATTTTGGTTTTATATTTGATAGAGGTTTTTCATCGTATAAACTTCTTGATGATTTAGATGCTGAAAACATAAGCTATATTGTTCCACTTAAAAAAGATTCAGAGTATCTTGGTATTGAAAATATTCCCTGGGATGAACAGTTTCTTTATCTAAAAAGACCGATCAGAAGCACTAAACTCGATAATCCACATGGATCACTTTTCTGTTTTGAAGATCCTCGATTGAAAGGTGAACAAGAAAGCACATTATTGAAAAAGGTGATTGAAGGAACTTTGAGTCTGGAGGAATATGAGGTTAAGAAGAAAAGAGCGGGGATCATAGGATTAGTTTCAAATCTTAATGAAAAATCTACTATTGAGATTTTCGAGCTTTACAAAGGGAGAGAAGAAGTTGAACTTGCATTTGATTTTATGAAAAATGAACTAGAAGCTGATAAGACATATTTACAAACAGATGAAGGAGTGAGAGGATATTTCTTTGTTACATTCCTCGCTTTGAGAATATATTTTGGAGTCCTTAAACGGCTGCGTGAAAAGGGATTGAACCATAAGATATCAGTTAATGAAGTCTTTTTTGAACTCTCAAAGATGCAGAAAATTGTAGAAAAAGGGGGACGAGATTATTTTGCTAAGGCTCCTAAGAGAGCAGAAGATATGTATGCATTATTCGAAGATATGATACCTATGGGTTAAATTTTGCGGAGTTTCGGTGTTCAAGTGTCGCCACTTTGCAAAGACCCGGCACATCAATGTACTTACCATCCGGGAAATGTTCTTCTAACAGCAATGCACTGCCGTTTGCCATCTCCGGTTCTTCGCCACGGTACAGGCGCACGATATTCCCCAGATATTCGATCTGCTCAGTAGTAAACTCGCGATGGGCGCGGTCGATCTGGTTGTAAATATGTCGTGCATCAATAAACAGGACCTTATCCTGCCTGTCAGTATCTTTTTTCCCTTTATCAAGGAACCAGAGCGTACATGGCAATGTAACCGTACTGAAAAAATTAGAGCCTACAGCCACCATAACGTCCATCTCGCCTGCTTCAATGATCTTCCTGCGGATCTCAAGTTCAGTTCCACGGGCATCACTGGCAGAATTAGCCATCACAAAACCGGCACTTCCGCCGGAATTTAAAGCACTGTAAAATATCTGGATCCAGATATAATTGCCATTATCAGGCGTGGGCATACCAAATGGGAAGCGCGGGTCGTCCTTGATCCGCTCCTTATCCCTCAATGTCCATAGCTATGGAGTTGAAGGTCTTTAATAATGTGAATAATGTGTCGTTTTCCAGATGGTTGTAGGTCTTGGGTAGTATGCCTCGCAGTTCTTCATTATCAGCTTCGATGGCACGCATGGCATCATTGATACCTTTGCCGATATCTTCACCTTCAGGCCGGTCGAGCAAAGTAGAGAACCGGGCAGCTTCTGGCAGGAACAGGACACCTCGGGCCTGGTAATCGGCTTTACCGATTGTGCGGCGGCCAGTGCTCTTGCCTTCTAACTTGACTTTCAAAGATACACGAATTGATGTCTAATTTTTATTGAAAATCGTTAGCATTCGACCATGCTGCAATTTTATAAGCGTATGGCCTAATATTTAATATCATATGAATGCCTTTATTGCAATCGATTATAATAGATATCTATTTAAATCAGTATGACCTAATACAATAATATGGTATCACTGAAGAAGAAGAATATCAAAGGTCATACCTATTGGTATGCCGTGGAAATGGCCCGAGTTGATGGCAAACCCAAACAAGTCTGGCAAAAGTACCTTGGAACCGCAGAAAAG
>DATKWM010000045.1:0-9828 GCA_035529575.1 Desulfatiglandales bacterium | reverse complement strand
CTCAAAAAGGCCTCTCTCTACATTGGACACGATAGCGGCATCACACACCTTGCAGCAATGCTTGGAACACGCACAATATGCCTTTTTAAAAACAGTGATCCCCTTCAGTGGGCTCCATTAGGGCCAGATGTTACTATTATTTCGTATGATACGCCTCTTCAGGTTATCTATAATAAAATTAGGGACGAATTATCAAAGGTATAAAAACTTTTGGCTTGACTGATATAAGTGGCTTAAGTATTCTTCTCCAAGAATAATTTAAGATAATAGTGGTAGATTATCTTAAAACAAAGGGGCATATATGGACTTTTCATTATCAATGGAACATGAGATCTTAAGGAAATCTGTGAGGGATTTTGCTGAAAATGAGATACGGCCTGTAGCCAGGGAACTGGACGAGAAAGAGGAATTTTCCTATGATACCATGAAAGCCATGGCTGAGCTTGGTCTTTTTGGCATGTTTGTGAGTGAAGAATATGGAGGCCAGGGAATGGATTATGTCTCCTATATTATCGCTACCGAAGAAATTGCCAGGGTTGATGGGTCCCATGCTGCTACCGTCGCTGCCGGCAATTCCCTGGGTATTGGACCCCTTTATTATTACGGAAATGAGGAACAGAAAAAAAAGTATCTCCCAAAGGCATGTAGCGGTGAGACTCTCTGGGCCTTTGGACTGACTGAGCCTAATGCCGGATCCGATGCCGGAAATTCACAGACAACTGCTGTTCTTGATGGGGACGAATGGGTTATAAATGGGAGCAAGATATTTATTACAAATGGTTCATCTGACATTACTGCTGGTGTTATACCATTGACGAGGACGGGTATCAGAAAAGATGGAAAACGAGAACTTACTTCAATCATCGTAGAGGCAGGGACCCCTGGATTTGAGGCAAGAACTATGCATGGTAAGCTCATGTGGCGGGCATCCAATACGGCTGAACTATATTTTGAGGACTGCAGGGTACCAAAAGAAAACCTTCTGGGTCCAATAGGCGATGGTTTTCATCAAATGCTTGGAACCCTGGATGGAGGCAGGCTTTCCATTGCCGCAATGGGCTTAGGAGGGGCACAGGGAGCCTTTGATTTGGCCCTAAAATATTCTAAAGAGAGGGTTCAGTTCGGTAAGCCAATATCGACATTTCAGGTTAATGCCTTTAAATTGGCAGATATGGCTACAGAGATAGAATGTGCAAGGCTACTCCTCTATAAGGCCTGCTGGCTAAGAGACAATGAACAGCCATTTGCAAAACTTGCTGCCATGGCTAAATTATACTGCTCTGAGGTTATGAGTAGGTGTGCCGACCAAGCTGTCCAGCTACATGGTGGATATGGACTGATGAAAGAATATGATGTTGAGAGGTTTTATCGCGATCAGAAGCTGTTAGAAATTGGTGAGGGAACTAGTGAGGTTCAAAGGATCGTGATTTCTCGATATATCGATGCAGTGTAGTTACATGTTAGATAAAATTCTCGGCAAGGATATTGCTACCTATGTGAAGGCCCATCGGGGATTGATAATATTGGCAATTATCCTGAGTGTCATGTCATCCTTATTTATTTTAATCCCTGCCTACCTCCTTAAACCCCTTGTTGACGAAGGAATGAAAAGGGCAAGCGATCCTGTTAACTGGACAATTCCCTGGCTCACATTCCACTACCCATTATCATTCAAGAAAACAGAATTGACTATAGTAGAGGGAATCTCACCAAACCACTTGCTTATCCTCCTTGCTTGTATTGCCTTCATTTCAGTAATCTTTAAATCTATTACCCGTTATTTAAGTGAACTTGCAGGAACGGCCTTCTCAAATAGAGCAATTAAATCTTTAAGGATTGATCTTGCGGAAAAGTTCATCACACTACCCTTAACCTTTTATCATAAACGCAAGAGTGGTGAGCTTATTGCACGGGCTACGGCAGACCTGACAGTAATGCAGGGCTATATAAGCAATATTATTATTGGTCTGATACAACATCCTTTAACGGTAATAATCTTTATCGCCTATCTCATTTTGATGAATTATAAACTTACACTATTGGTTATTATTTCTGGCCCTTTAATTGTTGGTCTGGTCAGGCTTTTTGGCCGTAAGGTAAAAAAACATTCTACCAGGGTGCAGGATGCAACGGCCGAGGTAACATCAAGCTATCAGGAAACTCTCTTGCTACTCAAAGTCATACAGGGGTTCTGCAGGGGTAAATATGAATCCGCTATGTTTAGAAAGCTTGCTGATAATCTGTATAAAAAGGTTATGCACTGGAATAGGTGGCAGCTCGGTATTGGTCCTATGATGGATGTAAGTGTATTCTTGATTGTACCAGGCATCTTACTGCTAGGAAAAATTTACTTCAATCATACCTTAGGGGAACTTATTTCGATACTTTATGCCTTCTCAGCAACATACGCTCCTATTAAAAAACTGGCCGAGATAAATATCAACTTGAGGACACTTCAGGGTGCAACCAGAAGGCTCTTTGATATAATGCATACTGTGCCAAGTATACAGGATAAGCCAGATGCAAGGGTGATGCCGAGACTAAAGGATACAATAGAGTTCTCTCATGTTGATTTTTGCTACGAACCAGGAAAATTAATCTTAAGTGATATCTCTTTCAGCGTTAATGCAGGGAAGATGGTAGCCTTTGTTGGTTCAACCGGGGCAGGTAAAAGCACTCTCTTGGATCTCATTCCCCGTTTCTATGATGTTCACTCTGGATCTATAACCATCGATGGAATGGATATTAAGGATGCAACACTGGAATCTTTGCGAGGTCAAATTGCTACAGTAAGCCAAGAGAGTCTCCTTTTTCATGAAACCATTGCCAATAATATCAATTATAATGGAGACCATTATAAAAAAGAACAAATTCAAAATGCAGCCAAAACAGCCCAGGCCCATGACTTTATCTTGTCCCTTCCAGAGAAGTATGAAACAATTGTCGGTGATAGAGGAACACTCCTTTCTGGGGGACAGAGACAGAGAATCTCCATAGCCAGGGCTATACTTAAGGATCCAGCTATTATAATACTCGATGAGCCTGCCTCAGCGCTTGATCCAGAAAGTGAGCTTCTTATCCAGGAGGCCATAGAAAATCTTCTTGGACAGAGGACTGTTTTTATTGTTTCCCATCGTCTGAATACAATCAGAGGGGCTGATATGATCTATGTTCTGGAGCGAGGCAGAATTGTTGAGTCAGGCACTCATGAGAAACTTATTGCCGCAAATGGCAGATATAAGAACCTCTTTGATATCCAGTTCAGGCACTAATTCCCGTAGTGCTTAATGGTTGTCCCCATGCTTCAATGATTGGCATTGTTATCTCCTGCCTTTAAGGGCTTTTTTAATATCCAAATACGTGTCCTTGCTCCAGCGCGACACCTTTTCAATAACTGTTCTGTTGAAGTATTTTTTATCTTCCGCAATCATTTTTTCATACCTGCCATCATATTTCAGCTTTACCCAGGCATTGAAATCAAATTTCTTTGCAAGATTATAGAGATAGTGATTGAGAGGTGCAAAACCCGATTTCCTGATAACAGCCACACCAAAGTCGATAACACAGGGAGTATGTCCTTCTACGACAAGGAGGTTGTCCTTTTTCTTCAGGTCAGTATGAGCCACACCTGCCTTGTGTAGATCCTTTATCAATTGCAAGAGGGTCTTAAAGAACACGTCACTATCTGTAATCTGTGCATTCCGGACTGGAACCCCATTTATGAATTCGAGTACTAAGTAGCACCCATCGAGAAGTCCGTAACAGCGCGGTACACCAGGGACTCCAGATAGCCTGGAATACACCCTGTACTCATTGCGCAACATCGCCCGGCGGATGAGTCTGCCTAATCCCCATCCAATAGGAGCCTTAATAATGAGACGTCGACCTTTTTCTTCATACAGATAGACATGTCCCTGGTAACCACAACTAAAAATGTTCGATCTGGTTTTAATACTCCCCTTGATCCACTCAAGGAGTTCGCTTTCTGCAAGGTTATCCATATCTCTGAACATCTGTTCCGCTGGGGAGTTCAATGTAGACCAAGGGAAAGGAAGAGAAGCCAAAACAGTAGAAACAGGGCTATAATAGGCTCTCCGTTTTGCCGCAGGCTTTGTAGAAACGACCACCTGCCACCTTGTGCGGTCCGATAACGACTAATGCGAGGAATAAGCGCCCGCGTTTCTTTACGCCATTGTTCCCAGTCTTTTTTAAACATACGATGAAGGTTTTGATCTTCTCGATGGATGGCATGAGGATAAAAAGCAAGCAAGATAAGTATCAACAGGGGAAGGCTCCACCATAAGCCAGAGGCAAGGGCAAAACCAAATCCCAATGTGATATTACCTACATAGAGAGGATGCCTCACATAGGCATAAGGCCCATCAGTTGCAAGGGCCTTGTTCTTTTTAATATGTCCTGATGCCCATAGTCGTGCAGCAATACCCAGGAAAACCAGTACTCCACCAGCAAAAAACAACAGTTCATTCGGTTTGCCTACAACACTGACAAGGATGACAAAGGAGATACCAATGAATTGGCGGTAGCGTTCCCGATGATACCTAATATCATGAAAAAATCGCTGCACCCCGAAAGCTATTGCCATTGATTGAGCTCCTTTTAAATAAATTGTATGTGCATAATTCTATTACCCCCCACAGAGTCGTAACGAATACTAATTTACATGATAGTCAGAAAACTTTCTTTTCAGAGAAGGCAATATAGGATAAAGTCGATCGTGTGTCAAGTGAACCTCGGAGTGAGCCTATAGCCCTATTTTATGAAAAATTTTCCTATAAATTTCGATCAAGCAGTAAAGGCAGTTTTTCTTGAAAGGCCAAACAGGTTTCTTGTGAGGTGCATTGCTGACGGGCTGGGTATAATAAATGCCTATCTTCCAAATCCGGGAAGGCTCTGGGAACTCCTTTTACCCGGGGTAACCCTTTATATCTACCCAGATACTCCCTTAAAAAGGATTCATCCTTTAAATAGGAAAACTAACTATACAGTGCTTGCTGTTCAAAGGAAGGGAATCCCAATTCTTATCCATACCAATATTACCAATCAGGTTGCCAGGTATCTTATTGAAATGAAATTTATCCCATCCCTTGAAGGGGCAGAGGTAATAAAAGAAGAAATTTCTCATGGAAGGAGCCGGTTCGATTTTCTATTAAGGAAGAATGGGAGGGATATCTATTTAGAGGTAAAATCATGCACGCTTTTTGAAAATGGTGTGGCCATGTTTCCGGATGCTGTGACAGAAAGAGGCAAAAGGCATCTCCTTGAGCTTGCCGAAATGGCAAGGAATGGAATCAGGTCTATAATGTTATTCATTGTCCATTATCCCCATGTACAATGGTTCATGCCCGATTTTCATACGGATTATGATTTCAGCTTAAATATGCTAAAAGTCAGGAATGACCTTATGATTCTTCCTATAGCAATAGAATGGAAATCTGATCTTAGCATCTCTCAAAACGTTAAAACTTTAGAGATTCTCTGGGATTATTTACAGCATGAGGTAAAGGACAGAGGGAGCTATCTTTTGGTCTTACAATTAGAAAGACACAAACTCATAGAGGTTGGTAGATTGGGAAAATTCATGTTTCAAAAAGGCTACTACGTCTATGTTGGATCTGCAATGAGTAATCTCAGGGCCAGGATTAAAAGACATAGACAAAAAAGGAAAAAAATGCACTGGCACATCGATTATCTCACCCAAGTTACTGATGGGTTTCTTTCCATCCTGATCAGGTCCTCTCAAAGGCAGGAATGCGAGATTGCTCGATCACTTTCTTCAATTATGAAAAGTGGGCCCTCTGGCTTTGGCTCGTCAGATTGTAAATGTTTAACCCACCTATTCTGGAGCGAGAAGAGTCCCCTTCACATGGAAGCCTTTCATAATGTTCTTCAGAGATTCAGGATGAGACATCCTTGAAAAATTTTGATAAAAACACTATTATCTTTTCAAATAAATAAAATTTGTATCTACACTAATATAATAAGGGATAATTCTAAAGAATTGACCATTCCAATAGCATAGCAGGTGCAGGAAGAGCCGAAAAAACTATGCACCACCAATACCATCAATAGATTGCAAGGCGGATAATTAAAAAAAGGAAAAAAGCCTGAAATTACAAATGGGCTGAGGCATAATATGCAAGATTTTCCCTTATGAGTCTCATGCGGCAATTTTGCCTTTAGGGTATCTGCCCAAAGAACAAGCATTTTGGAATCTTCACCCTGTTAAATTTCCCAAGGGAGCCCTATTTAACAGGGCAAGCTATATTTTGAGCAATTACACTTTAGGCGACCAGTAACTGGATACAGACAAACAGAAAGGCAAAAAGTAGTTGATGTTTTTTGTAGATTCTGAGAGATTATCTCTCAGAATAACTCCGTAAGAACTTAATAATTTTGAGGAGCGAGAATGTTTTTTATTAAATATAGAATAAAAATAACTCAATTCTTAGGGACTATATTATTATTATTGATCCTCTTCTCCCATAAAAATTTGGAAGATATCCCGGCGATAGCGGATATTATTTTCATTTGTGGCATAACACTGGTAGGCATTGGAACCATTGGTCGTATATGGTGTGCTCTATACATCTCTGGCTATAAGGATCGCATTCTTATACAATCAGGCCCGTACTCAATCTGTCGCCATCCTTTATATTTTTTTAGTTTGCTGGGCGGATTAGGTATTGGCTTGGCAACGAAAACTTTTTTTATACCTGCAATTATTCTTATAGGCTTTATATTATTTTATCCTCTACTAATGGACCATGAGGAAAAAAGTCTGAGTAAAATTTTTGGAAAAGAGTTCCAGAGTTATTTTCAACGCACCCCAAAATTTTTTCCGAAATTTTCATTATTCAACACGCCGGAAGAATGTAATGTAGGTATTAAAGTATTTACAAGAGAATTGATCAGGTCATTTTTCTTTATTTGGATGATTGGGTTATTAGAGTTGATAGAAGGTATCCATCAATCAGGAGCCGTCCCTACTTTATTTTCATTATATTGATTCCAATTTATGTTTTAGGCAATCCGAAGAGAACTTAGGGGCTTCGCCCCAATTGGAGTATTGGCCGGCCCGACATCCGGCAGGCGGATTCAGGGACTGCGAACAAAGTGTGACAGCGGTGAGAAAGCCTACCGCGGGAAAACGAGAAAATGGGTTTGACAGGTTTCCGCCTTTTTAGGTTTATGTCGTGGGATACGCCGCCGTATTCGCGGAATATCTGCAACGAGATTGAAGTCAAGACCAACTGAACCTGTGAACGGGTACTAATTTTGAAATTACACCAGGTTATCTCTTTGAATGACTTAGCCCTGATCTATCTCACCGATAGAGACATAAGATTAGTTGCCAGGATAAGCTTTCCCTTGTAGGTTTTCCGGCACTGGGCTTCTATATCAACCTTTAGACATTCCGGATAAAAATGGGTTAAAAGAAGCTTCTTTGCCCCTGAGCGAGTAGCTATATCACCTGCCCTGGATGGGGTAAGATGCCCTTTGATCTGAGGCGACCAGTAACAGGACACAGAAAAACAGAGAGGCAAAAGAAGTAGTTGATATTTTACTTACCATACGTAATCTATCATAAAATTGGAGAGAATTCATTGAACGAATCTGGCAAAATCCTGAAAAACACGGTACCTCAAATAATCTGCTACATATTAAAGAATATGCCTTATTGGGAGAACGTTGATGAAAACTTATAGTCAATTGACATACAATCTTTTTTGATAACAACACACCAAGAGAAACATAGCCAAAAACATGAAGAAAGCATGTATGAGATTAGAAAAATTAATACACGTTATCAAAGAAAATAATGTATGGACTTTTTATTGTAAGAGCAATTGGAGGGTTCTCTAATGATGAAGAAACCAACCTACGGAGAATTGGAACAAAAGATTAAGGAGTTAGAAAAGGAAGCCGTTGAGCGCAAACAGGTAGAGGAGGCGCTACGTGAGAGTGAGGAGAAATATTGGGAAATTGCGTCCAACATTCCTGGAGTTGTCTACCAATTCATACTCAAGAAGGATGGATCCTATGCATCACCCTATATGAGTGAAAGTGCAGCTTCAATCCTTGACATCTCTGCTCAGAAGATCATGGCAGACCCATACACCTTATTTAATAAAATTGTTAAAGAAGATCTGGGCTCGGTAAATCAGTCAATCGTTGAATCAGCGCAAACCATGAAAACATGGTTGAAAGAATTTAGAATAAAGACCACGACTGGAGAAATAAGATGGATGCATGCTGCTTCCACCCCTCATTTATTGCCAGATGGGGAGATTTTATGGAATGGGGTAATTCTTGACATTAGCGATCGTGTGCGAGCGGACAAGGCATTGCAAAGAGCAAGCGATGAGTTAGAAACACAGGTCGAGAAACGAACAAGAGAACTTGCCAGGGCAAATGAGCAATTGAAGCATGAAGTAAAGGTGCGCAAGCAGGCTGAGGAGACACTGAGGGAGAGCGAGGAGAAATATCGTACTATTCTTGAAAGCATTGAGGAAGGCTACTTCGAGGTTGACCTCACTGGGACTCTCACCTTTTTTAACGACGCATTGTGCAAAATAACTGGCTTCACCCGTGATGAGCTATTAGGTATGAGCAACCGGGAGTATACCACTCAGGAAACAGCTCAAAAAATGTTCCAAATATTTAATCAAGTTTATCGGACAGGAAAGCCATTACGTGTTATGGACTACGAAATTATTGTAAAAGATGGGAGGAGAATGGTTATTGAGATGTCCACCTCCCTGATGCGGGATCCTTCAGGTGCACCAATTGGGTTTCGTGGTGTTATTCGAGACATCACCTCCCGCAAACAGGCAGAGGAAAGCCTGAAGGAGAGCGAAAACAAATACCGCACCCTATCCGAGCAGTCTACAGATGCAATCTACATTACCACAAGACAAGGGAAGCTCTCCTACATTAACCAATCTTTTTTAGATCTCTTTGGCTACACAAAAAAGGAGATAAAAAATCTGAAAGCACAGGATATGTATGTTAATCCCAAGGACCGATCCAGGTTTCAACAAGAGGTAGAAAAGACAGGTTTTATTAGAGAATTTGAAGTAACACTCCGTAAAAAAGATGGAACAGAAGGAGAGTGTCTCATTACGTCAAATATTCGCAGGGCAGATGACGGAAGCATCATAGGATACCAGGGTATAATTCGAGACATCACAGAAAAAAAGAACCTCGAAGCCCAACTCATCCAGGCCCAAAAGATGGAGGCCATTGGCACCCTGGCAGGAGGCATTGCCCATAACTTCAATAACCTCCTGATGAGTATCCAGGGAAATACCTCCTTGATGCTCTTAGATACCACTACCACCCATCCCCACTATGAACGACTCACCACCATTGAAAAACTTGTTCAAAGCGGCTCAAAACTCACCAGCCAACTCCTTGGCTACGCTCGGGGAGGAAGCTATGAGGTAACACCCATCAGTATCAATCGCATTATTACTGAAACCTCTGCGACCTTTTCTATGACAAAGAAGGATATTACAATCCATCAAGAGCTCGCCAAAGACCTATCTGGAGTTAAGGCAGACCGTGGCCAGATTGAGCAGGTCATCCTCAATATCTATGTCAATGCAGCAGAGGCCATGCCAGCAGGAGGGGAGCTTTTTTTAAAGACAATAAATGTCACAGACAAGGATATACAGGGGAAACCCTATAAGGTAAAGCCTGGAGAATATGCCTTAGCAACTATTAGAGACACAGGCATAGGTATGGACAAAAAGACAAAAGAGAGAGTCTTTGATCCCTTCTTTACCACCAAGGGGCTTGCCAAAG
>DATKWM010000044.1:0-4445 GCA_035529575.1 Desulfatiglandales bacterium | reverse complement strand
TTTCCCTTAATAGAGACAAAAAGGTCTGCTGACAGTGCAGCTCCCGGAAATTTCTATCATATTTCTGAGACAATCGGAAAAGAAATATATCTGGTCTCCTATACACATCTCGAAAAGAATTCAATCTTTGGAGTTAGAATCGATTCAGAAGTCCTGGCAGAGCGGCTTCTCCCCCAAATATTAGGCAAGCTTCCATTGAGAGAAGATTGGATTGTCCAGGTAAGAGATGAATTTGGGAATGTGGTGGCCGGTGAAGATATGTCTCATTTGAAAGACCCTGTTCCTCCTTTAAGCTATTCAGAAGGCTTTGAAGATAATTTTCTTCCATGGAAGGTCAATATTTACCAGACCGATCCAGGCTCGGCGGAAAGACAATTTAATCTGAGACGAAATATCTACATCCTTACTGTAGCGGTTGTAATTGTGGCAATACTTTTTGGAGGATTTTTAGCGATAAGGAGTATGGCCAAAGAATTGCAAATAGCAAAGTTAAAATCAGAGTTTGTTTCCACAGTTTCTCATGAATTCAGGACGCCTTTGACTTCTATTCGGTATTTAGCAGAATTACTCCAGAGAGGACGTGTACAGGAAGAAAATAAAAAACAGCAGTATTATGAAACCATAACCAGTGAAAGCGAACGCCTGAGCAGACTAATAGAAAATATCCTCGATTTTTCTAAAATAGAAGCAGGCATGAAAGAATATCAGTTTGAGGAGACAGATATGGCTGAATTGGCAAAAGATGTTGCTGCTCGATTCGGGGAACAGGTTGCCGGTGAGAAGTTTGTCATGGAGAAAGAAATATCAAATCAAATGCCAAAGGTTTTTGCAGATAAGGAAGCAATCTCCCGGGCTCTGTTTAATTTGCTCGATAATGCTTTTAAATATTCAGAGGGAAGCCTTAAGGCATATCTTCGGGTGTGGTCTGATGGGGAGAACATATTTTTAGAAGTAAAAGATGAAGGAATTGGGATCAGCAAACAAGATCAGGCGAAAATATTTGAAAAGTTTTATCGATCTGGTGATGTGCACCATACCAGCGTCAAGGGAAGCGGAATAGGTCTAACACTGGTTGCCCATATTATCAAAGCTCATGGTGGCGATGTGCTGTTGGAAAGTGAGCTAGGAAAGGGGACTAAGGTTACGATTAAGCTTCCCGTAAAACGAAAGAAGGATAAAAGAGGTGGATAAAAATGGATAAGATTTTAATTGTCGAGGATGACAAGGCTATTCTCATGGGGTTAAAAGATGATTTGGAGTATGAAGGATACAAAGTCTCAACAGCCTTGGACGGCAAGCAGGGTTTGAAGCAGGCAATGGCTCAGGAGTTCCAGTTGATAGTTCTTGATATTTTGCTGCCTGAGCTTAGTGGCTTCGAGGTATGTAAGAAGCTAAGGGAGGCAAAGGTAAATACGCCGATTCTGATGCTTACAGCAGCGAGGACCGAGGAGATGGATAAAGTGATGGGGCTGGAACTGGGAGCTGACGACTATGTTACAAAACCCATAGGCTCGAGGGAGTTGGTGGCGCGAGTGAAGGCAATTTTAAGAAGGACAAGCCAGAAGGAGGAGATTGGAGAGATTTATAAATTCGGTGATTTATCCGTATATTTTAAAAGCCATGAGGTTACAAAAGCCGGAGAGAAATTACACTTGACGGCATTAGAATTTAAGCTGCTCAAGTTTTTCATCGAACATAAAGGAGAGGTGGTGACAAGAGACAACATTCTCGATGAGACTTGGGATGATGCTATTGTTTCTCCCCGGACAATAGATCCACACATCGTCCACCTGAGGAAAAAGATAGAAAACGATCCTGCTAACCCAAAGCATATCACCAGTGTGAGGGGTGTAGGATATAAATTTAATGGCTAAGAAAATCTCAACCGAAACTCATCAAAATCTCAACGCAAGCTTAACCATTAGGTGCGAAAAATCTGGTAGTATTACCCTATGAAAAATTTTTTTTATAGGGAGGTTTAATCATGAATAGAATGAAATTTTTTCTTTGGATTTTTGCATTATCATTGATTATTTTTTTATTGATTCCTTCTCAAGAAGCTCTCTCACAAGAAACTGCCGAGGAACTCTACGAAGCCGCATTATTTAAAAAGGAAGCAGAAGGAAATTTAGAAGGAGCTGTTCAACTCTTTCTCAAGATTATCACAGATTTTCCTGAGAACAGAAGAATAGCTGCAAAAGCTCAGCTTCAAATAGGAATTTGTTATGAAAAATTAGGATTAAAACAAGCACAAAGGGCTTTTCAGGAGGTTATTGACAAATATCCTGAACAAACCGAAGCAGTCAAGGCGGCTAAAGGAAAACTCGCCGTTCTCCTCAGAGCCCAAACTGTTGTTGAAAAAGGGGATAAGGAATTCAGAATCAAAAAAATATGGACAGGTGGTAGAAATGACGATTTTGGCACTCCTTCTTTGGATGGAAGTTACTCATCGTTCGTTGATTGGGCGACGGGTGACCTGGCCCTTCGCAGTTTAAAAACAGGAGAGACCAGGCGACTTACTAAAGATGGGACATGGAAAAAGCCGATGGAATTTGTCTTAAACTCCGTTATTTCTCCGGACAATAAATTGGTCGCTTATTCTTGGTATAATCCACAAGAAACTTATGATTTGCGGTTGATAGGTCTTGATGGTTCAAATAAGCGAATAATTTACAGCGATAAAAATTTCGAAATTTATCCCTGCTCATGGTCTTCCGATGGCAGGAGGATTGTTGCCAGGAGACATCCTGTTTCAGGTGAAAATACCCAGATCGTTCTGGTGAATGTTTCTGATGGCTCAATTCAAGTTTTGAAAACCATTAAAGGAGGAGTATGGTTGAGATCGTCTTATTTCTCTGACGATAGATACATCGTCTGCGACTTCCCTGTTGAAGGTAATCCTGAAAATAATGATATTTCACTTCTTTCAGCAGACGGGAGCAGAGAGATACCCTTGGTCAAGCATCCTGCTAACGACCGGTTGCTGGGTTGTGTTCCGGGAAAAAATGATATCCTGTTCTTGAGCGACCGCTCGGGCACCTGGGATTTATGGGCCATAAAATTCGAAGGAGGAAAGGTTCAGGGCCCGCCTTGCTCAATAAACCGCAACATTGGAGAGATTTCACCTCTTGCCTTCACAAGAAATGGAGCTTTCTACTGCAGCATCTTTACCCGGTGGTTTACAACCTCTATCGCTCCATTGGATTTAGCTACATTCAAAATCCAGGAAGATCTTAGCAAACCCATCCTGGGCTCCAACTACAATCCAGTATGGTCTCCTGATGGTAAGAGCTTGGCCTATATTTCGGAACAGTATAAGCCTGGCTCAGGGTATCATAGACCTCTCCACGTTCAAAACATAAGAAACGGTGAGGACCATGAACTGGCCAGTGATTATGAAGCAGGCTGTCTACAGTGGTCGTCTGATGGGCGCTTTATACTTGTCGGCAGAGGTTATGATAATAAGAGAGAACAAGAAAAGGATTATAACGGGGGCGTTTACAAGATCGATGTTCAGAGTGGTCAGGCAATCGCCCTTGTGGAGTTTCCTCCTGTTGAGGAATGGGTGCGCGATTCTTGGTGGATAAGTTCGGCTGCCGCATGGTCTCATGATGAAAATTCCATTTTTTACATAAACCGAGGCAAGCTGCGTGAGCGAGACCTAAAGACAGGCGTAGAAAAGATACTCTATGAGGATGAATTTTTAACTAGAGGTTTGATCCTCTCTCCAGATGGTGAAAAATTAGCGTTTGCCATTGACGACAGAAACAAAGAAAAAGGGACTCTTCTCATTATACCTGCCTCAGGCGGTGAATCGAAGGAACTGTGCAGTTTTCAGGGACTTCAGAAAATTGGAAACGTCAGGTGGACAGCCGATGGAAAATACTTACTCTTCATTGAGAGAAAGGATAAAAGCGATGTCTTACGACGAATCTCTCCTGAAAGGGAAGAATCACAGACCGTTTGGGATCCAAATAAGAATCTTAACTCCTTTAGCATCCATCCAAGCGGCAAGCAGATAGCTTTCTCCACATCCTTATTGGAATCTGAAGTCTATGTGATGGAAAATTTCCTTCCGGATGAGAAAACCAAGAAAAAAGATAAGTCGTGGTAATAATCGACAGATGAATAATTCATGAAAATTGATGTAAGATTAAGCTAAGGTTGGCCAACTCAGAAATCGAGCGAGCTGATCAAGAAACGTTTTAAAATCTCCTAAGCGAATTAGCAAAATATCATAGATCTGATTTTCATCAATTTCCCAATAGATATGGACCAATCTATTTCTAAACTTTGCCATTTCTTTTAAGTCATCGACAAAGGATTTTTCAAAAGCTCCTTTTTCTCCAAGTACCACAAAAGCATCGGCATAATCTTCGGGAGCCCTGTAACCATTACGAGAGATGATGTGATTGCACATATCAATTGCGGCTTCAATAGCAATT
>DATKWM010000043.1:0-9872 GCA_035529575.1 Desulfatiglandales bacterium | reverse complement strand
GTGAAAGCATATGCTACTGAGCAAGAGATTTGCGACGTGTTCCGGGAAGTCTTTGGAGTATACCGAGACCCCGGTGTTTATTAAAAAAAGTGCCTAAAGTGCCTAAAAATAGAAGTGAGCTAAAGTTACTACTGAGAGTATAAAATAATTTGCAACATCATTGATGGTTATGAGGTCTTATCTGGAGTGACTGGTGGCCTGCGACGAGCCTCTCGGCCTAGAGCCTGTCGAGAGCCCCTCTGCCGTGAGACATGTCGACGAGCCCTTCGGCTTGAGCTCAGGTCGAAAGCTCATGTCGAGTCGCTCGGAGCCGAATGGCCTCCAGCTCGAACGACTCGAGGCCGAAAGGCTCGGCCGAGTCGGAGGCCGCTGTCCTTTTCACGACTTATCAGTGGGGGAAACCGCAGCCCCCGATTTATCGGGGGAATATAGACTCCTCGTTAATGTACAATGCAAACAATAAGATGCTCTGCTTAGTAAAAGTGAATTAAAGTTAAAAGATGCTTGATCGTAAACAATAAATTTTATCTTTTTGATTTCCCTGCGGACAATCCACAACGGACAACAAACATTTACTAGGAATATCACATGAATCAAAAAAGAAAAATTAGGATTTTAGTAGCAAAACCAGGCCTGGATGGTCATGATAGAGGCGCCAGAATTATTGCCAGGACATACAGGGATGCTGGTTTTGAAGTTGTTTATTCGGGGCTCCATCAAACCCCTGAAGAGGTGGTGCAGGCTGCTATTCAAGAAGATGTGGATATGATAGGGTTATCTTCTTTAGCAGGTGCCCACATGTATCTCTTTCCACGAGTGATAGAATTGTTACAAGAGAATGGTGCAGATGACATCGTGGTGTGCGGTGGTGGTATATTTCCAGAAGATGACATTCTTAAACTAAAAAAGGCAGGAATCAAGGAGTTGTTTACCCCGGGAACGCCTTTAGATGAGGTTGTGAAATGGGTTGATGAGAATGTCAACCCCAGGGGTTCGTAAAATGGTTCAATAGTCAAATAGTTACGGAGTATATTTTTTCTCCGCAATCAATTAACAACATAACGATGTAACTACAATGGGAATAGCTGAAAAAATTTTATCTGGGGATATCAGGTCTGTTGCCAGGCTCATCAGGGATATTGATGATAATGTCCCTGGGGCCAGAGAAGTTCTTAGAGATCTTTATCCATCTACTGGGAGGGCATATGTTGTTGGTATAACTGGTGCACCTGGCGTAGGGAAATCTACATTAGTAGATCAGATGGTGACTCACCTTCGCAGTGCTGGAAAGACTGTTGGTGTCCTTGCAGTAGATCCAACCAGCCCTTTCAGCGGTGGCGCTATATTGGGTGACAGGGTCAGGATGCAGCGTCACAGCATGGATGAAGGTGTGTTTATACGTTCAATGGCAACTAGAGGCTCCTTCGGGGGCATTACTCAATCGACAAGAAGTGCTATTGATGTCCTGGATGCCATGGGAAAGGACTGTATTATAGTTGAAACAGTTGGTGTCGGACAGGATGAAATAGATATTGTTCAAAGCGCACATACTACTATTATAGTACTCGTACCTGGGATGGGCGATGATGTGCAGGCCCTTAAGGCAGGCATCTTAGAGATAGGGAATATTTTTGTAATAAACAAGGAGGATAGAGAAGGGGCAGACAGGACGGTAAACGATATTCGGTTGATGATCGAGATGGATGAAAAAAGATATAAAGATGGGTGGAAGCCACCAATTCTCACTGCCCAGGCGGTATTTGATAAAGGGGTGAAGGAAATCCTGGATGAAATTGACAAACATCGCAAACATTTGCAATCTTCTGCACAAATACAATCCATGCGTAAGTATGAAAAGGCCCGAAATGACCTTTCCGAGATGATAAAGGATAAAATCGTCAATTATGTTTTAGATGAAATCATCAATTCAGATGAGTTTGAAACCACCATCCAATCAATTGTAAAAGGTGAAATCGATCCCTACACTGCCTGTGATACTATTGTTTTAAAGAAACTAAAAACAGGTACTACATAGTGGAAAACCCTATTCCCTGGTGGGTTACTCAGATTATCTTGCTAGCTCTAGCTATTTTTTTTATAATTTTTGGTATAGACCTGCTTTATACCGCATATCAGTTTAGTGAACCATTCTCATTTATTATGACATTCTTTGCCTCGAATCTTATTATACTTATCAGTGCGACTCTCCTTTTTAGTTTTGTGTGGAAGATAGTGAGCTATATAAGGAAAACAAAGGAAAAGGAAGGATAAAAGCGTTATATTTTAAAGATTATAAGAGGATATCATGGCACATGCAAAAAAAGAAAAGCCTATGGGCAAACGATTAAAAGATATAAGGTCTGATAAAGGACTGAGTCTTAATTACTTAGCTAACGAGACAGGTTTCTCTATCGATTATATATCCGGTATAGAGAAAGGGGCCATTATGCCTCCGGTTGCTACCATTTTACGTCTTTCAAGGGCCCTAGAAATAGATAGTGGTGTTCTCTTGAAAAAAGAGAGAGATGAAGCCGACAAAAAGAAAGTAGAGGGGTTTAGAGAAAGGGCGGAGGATTACACCTATCAAACATTAACACCAGATGCTATTCATAAACATCTCAAGGCCTTCAAAGTGTTTATAGATCCGATCTCCGATCATAAAGGGGTAAGTTATCAGCACGAAGGAGAAGAGTTTATCTATGTGCTTAAAGGTAAAATAGAGGTAACCGTTGGAGATAATAAAAGCGTGCTAAACCCGGAGGATTCACTACATTTTAACTCATTCATCGTTCATAAGCTCAGAAACTTAAGTTCTGAAAAAGCAGAAATGGTGGTTGTACTCTATACACCATAAACGTATGGAGATGAAATGTCCTATCAACTAAATGAAGAACAGAAGATGATCCAGGCTATGGTCAAGGATTTAGCTTGGGAGGCCATCCTTCCTACTGCGGCCGAGAGGGATAAAACAAAAGAATTTCCCGCAGATATTATAAAACAAATGGGCGAACTTGGGCTTATGGGAATGAGTGTTCCACCTGAATACAATGGAGCAGGCGTCGATACAATAAGCTATAGTTTAGCCCTTCAGGAAATTGGATACGCATGCGCTTCTACAGCGATAATTATGTCTGTCCATAATAGCGTCTCCTGCGGTCCTATATACAGGTTTGGCTCTGATTTTCTTAAAGAAAACTATCTAAAACCCCTGGCAGCAGGGACAAAGCTTGGGTGCTTTGCAGTGACAGAACCAGGTGCAGGGTCTGACCCAGCCGGAGCAAAATCAACGGCTAAGAAAGATGGAAATAGCTATATCTTGAATGGTACCAAGGCATGGATCACCAGCGGGAAAAATGCAGATGTTGTGGTGACCACTGCCTACACAGACAAAGGCAAAAAGCACAGGGGAATAAGCACCTTTGTGCTTGAAAAAGGAATGCCTGGTTTTATTGTTGGTCCAGAGGAGGATAAAATGGGTCAGAGGGCATCAGATTGTACAAGCCTGATATTTGAAGATTGCAGGGTCCCTGCTGAAAATTTGCTGGGTGAAGAGGGACAGGGGTTTATTATTGCTATGACCGCCCTGGATGAAGGAAGAATAGGAGTCGCCTCTTTATCTGTGGGACTCTCTCAAGCATGTTTGGATGCGGCCGTAACATATGCACAAGAAAGAGTGCAATTTGGCAGCCCTTTATCAAAATTTCAAGGCATTCGCTGGATGATAGCCGATATGGCAGTCCAGCTCGAAGCATCAAGGCTCCTCACGTTTGATGCTGCATCGATGAAAGACAGAGGAGAAAGATTTACACGAGAGGCATCTATGGCAAAATTATTTGCATCTGAGACTGCCAACAGGTCTGCATATCAAGCACTTCAGATCCATGGGGGATATGGATATAGCAAGGAATATCCCGTAGAGAGATACTACCGTGATGCCAGGGTATTAACTATCTATGAAGGAACCTCAGAAGTACAAAGGATTGTCGTAGCCAATAGTACAATTGGATCATAGCTGCACAGTATTGCACTCCTTTTTTTAGCCTCACAATACACCCCTTCCCTTCAATTCTTCTGCTTCTCCTTCAAGAATGTGCCGCAATAACTTGAAGAAAAGCAATGCCCTTCAAATTAATACCTTTCAATGTAATCTCATTGTATAAATGAAAAAATCATGGTAAATAAATTTTTTGTAACATTTTAGCTCTTGGAAATGACCTGGTGAATGAGCATGGGGATGTCTTTTTTTATCATGTCCTCACAAAGACGAGTCGGTAGGTCGCTTCAAACCGGTGCACACAAAAAAAGTCCCTAGAAGACAATGACGAGTTGCTTGTGCACATGGTTTGAAGCGGCACGCTGAGGCCCCCTATTAGAGGGCATGATGTAAAAAAAGACATCCCCATGCTCATACGTCTCATCAGGGATACCTCTGTGGCCTTAACTAAAGGCCAGGGGGTGTTTTCAAAGAGCTAAAATGTTACGATTCTTTTAAATGTGAGCGGCTAATAAAAAAAGCAACATGTAATGGCTGATCAGAATAAAAAACAAAACGCTTCTTATTTATCCGCCAGACTTACGGCGGGTTTACCCACAAGACTTGTGGCTGGTTTACCCACCGGATGGTGGACTGTAGTGGCTCTCATTATGATCATACCGTGCTTTCCTTTTACCCACCTCACCGCACAAGAAAGGATTAGAAAACCTGCAGTGGCTGGTTATTTCTATCCAAAGGATACAAAAGAACTCACAAAAACAGTTGATGATTTCATTTCAAATGTCAAGCACACGCAAATAGCAGGCAAAATCTTAGGCATTATGTCACCTCATGCAGGATATGTTTTCTCAGGTCAGGTAGCTGCATATTCTTACAGGTACATCAAGGATACACAGTATGATACAGTCATACTACTTGGTCCAAGCCATCGTGTATATCTCAAAGGTGCATCAGTAGGGAACTGGGATGCCTATGCGACCCCTCTGGGAAAGGTAAAAGTAAACAAGGAAATTGTTACCTCCCTTCTCAGCATAGGGGAACCCTTTCATTTTGTTGAGCAGGCCCATATAATGGAACATTCTGTAGAGACACAGATTCCCTTTTTGCAAAGGGTTTTAAAAAAATTTGATATTGTCCCCATTGTAATGGGCCCCCCGTCCCTTAAGTATTGCAAAAAAATCAGTGAGGCCCTTGTAGAGATTGTGAAAAAAAGAAATGTCCTTTTTGTGGCATCATCCGACATGTCCCATTATCCAGACTACAGCAATGCAAATAATGTTGACCGAAACACTCTTTCTTTGATAAGGAAATGCGACCCAAATCTGGTATTCACCTCAGAGAAAAAGGTACTTAACAAAGGGGTCCCAAACCTTTCTACCACCCTTTGCGGGTTGAGTTCAGTGGTAACAGTAATGATGACTGTCAAACAACTCGGAGGAGATGCGGTAAAGATACTTCACTATGCAAATAGCGGTGATGTAGCCATACATGGCCGCAGAGAAACCCGAAGAGTAGTTGGATATGGAGCAGTAGCCTTTTTTAAACAATAAAAAGAGGAAGATATAATGAACCCCCTTGCTCAAGAATTAAATGAGAGTATCAAAAAAGCTAATCCCCATATATATGATATGCTATCGAGTAAAGGAAAAAACCTTTACTTTCCCAAAGGCATTCTCTCGCAAGGTGCTGAGGCCAAGGAAAAGGCATTTAAATATAATGCTACCATAGGTATTGCCACAGAAAATGGAGTGCCTATGCATCTTCCTTCGATCATGTCATATATAAACCTACCGCCTCAGCAATCACTTACTTATGCACCCTCTTTTGGGATACCAAAGCTCAGAGAGACCTGGCAGCAACTATTATTCCACAAAAACCCATCCCTCGCTGGTAAGAAAATAAGTCTCCCAATCGCAACAAATGCCATAACCCACGGCCTCTCTGTTACCGCTGAGATGTGGATCGATGAAAACGATGTTGTGCTGCTCCCTGATAAGATCTGGGGGAACTATACCCTGATATTAACGGTTTTGCATGGTGCACAGATTAAAAACTATGAGCTTTTTTCATCACAGGGGGGATTCAATCTCACTGCATTTGAAGATAGCCTTCGGGAAGAGGCTAAAGGAAGGGAAAAAATTGTGGTATTGTTAAATTTCCCTAACAACCCCACAGGATATACGCCAACAAAGGAAGAAGGAAAAAGGATTGCTGAGATTTTACTTAATCTGGCAGAAAAAGGCACCAACCTTGTAGTGCTTTTAGATGATGCCTACTTTGGACTTTTCTATGATGACAATTCAATGAAGGAATCTCTTTTTGCATTACTCACCGGAATTAATTCAAGGATAATGGCAGTAAAACTGGATGGTGGAACCAAGGAAAACTACGTGTGGGGACTAAGGGTGGGGTTTGTTACCTATGGCACGTTATTACAGGGCAACTCCAACAACTGCTATGATGCCCTGGAGAGAAAGACTGCCGGTGCAGTCAGGGGCAGCATATCAAACAGTCCTCATCTGAGCCAATCTATCATCCTTGGCTCACTTAACTCAGAAAACTATGAAAAAGAAAAGGAAGATAAATTTGCAATAATGTGCAAAAGGGCAACCCGGGTTAAAGAAGTACTTGCAAATAATAAATATTATGAGGCCTGGGATGTCTATCCTTTTAATTCAGGTTATTTTATGTGTCTCAGGTTAAAGAAAGTAAATGCTGAAGAATTACGACTTCATCTTTTAAACAAATACGGTGTTGGGGTAATCTCACTGGGTGAAACGGATATACGAATAGCATTCTCCTGTATTGAAGAAGAAGATATTCAAGATATTTTTGATATAATATTCCAAGCGATTAAGGATATTGAATTGATTTCTTAAAGTTAATTATTCACTAATAAAAGGAGATACATATGGAAAAAGTGCCACAGAGAGTTGAAAGAAAAATGACCGAAATCTATGCTGACGCACCAGTTGCACAATACGGTAAAAGAAAACCGGATTTTTCAACTATGGGAAGAAAAATAACAAATCAATTTAAAAACTTCCGAGAAATTGTGGTAGTAGAGGCATGCAGAACTCCCTACGGTCGATTAGGAGGAGTCCTTAAAGATTTTACAGCCATGGAACTTGGGGCAATGGCAATCCAGGAAGTCCTGAGACGAACCAACGGCAAGGTCAAGCCAGGGGATGTCGATTATATCTTTATGGGACAGGTTGTACCAGCAGCGTGTGGACAGGTTCCTGGCAGGTCTGCTTCAATACTTGCAGGAATTCCTGAATCGGTCCCTACTATTACTGTCAACAAGGTGTGCTCTTCTGGAATTAAAACCATTGACCTGGCAACCCAGATGATTCAATTGGGAAGGGCCGAGATATGTATAGCCGGTGGACAGGAAAGTATGAGTAATTGCCCGTATGCCCTCACAGAAATGAGGTGGGGTGTACGAATGGGGCTTAAAAGCCGGCCGGCACTTGACCTGATGGTATATGATGGTCTGTGGGACCCATTCTATGACCGACATATGGCTATTCACGGCTCGGAGGTGGGTGATGAATTTGGTTTCAGCCGTGAAGAGCAAGATGAATGGGCCTGCCATTCACAGACGGCAGCAGTTGAGGCCATGAAGGCTGGAAGATTGGTCGATGAGACATTTCCAGTAGAGGCCAAAAAGGGTAAAGAGGTGGTTATTATTGACAAAGATGAACCACCCAGACCAAATACTACAATGGAAGGGCTGGCAAAATTACCCCCTGTTTTTGGACACAGAAGCACAGTTACTGGACAGGCAGGAAGTGTCACTGCCGGAAACGCCCCGGGCATCAATGATGGGGGAGATGTGTGTCTGTTGATGAGCAGAGAAAAGGCAAATGAATGTGGTCTGAAGCCCTTATTCACCATAGTAGATTATGCCGAAGTCTCTCAACCGACAAAGGATATTGCCACTGTTCCGGGACTGGCCATAAAAAAGGTCTTAGAGCAGAATGATATGACCATTGACCAAATTGATTGTATCGAAATCAATGAAGCGTTCGCCGCTGTGGTACTAGTCAGCGCTCGAACAATTCTGGGACTCACCAAGGAGCAGATGTTTGCCAAGGTTAATGTGAACGGAAGCGCTATTGCCTATGGGCATCCTATAGGAGCAACTGGAGCAAGAATCGTTATGACACTTGCCTATGAGCTGAGGCGAAGAGGAGGCGGAATTGGCATATGTGGTATCTGTTCTGGCTCTGCCCAGGGTGACGGTATGCTTATAAAAGTCGAGCCTTAAAAAAATTAAAGGAGGAATGACATTCCGTTCATTCCTCCTCATGTTATTTTTTTTATTTCCTTTGAAAAAAATCTATTTTTCTCACGGCCACATTTATTACTGCCCCATCGCTAATACACTGGCCTTTTTGGTTGTCTCTTTCAATCGTAACGCAAGGGTTTTAAATAAGCTTTTTAACTGTGGCGATAATGATTCATATTCCTTTTCCAGTCTCTCCTTGTCTAAAATACCTAACTTTACCACACCTTCTGATATTACTGATGCGGTGCGCAATTGTTGTGTCTTTAATAAAAAAGGAATTTCTCCGATAATAGCTCCCTCTCCAAGGGTATCTATTGTTAGCAATCCCTTTGGGGTGCGCTTTTTAACCTTTACCTTCCCTTCCAACACAACAAAGAACCAATCCCCTTTCGCGCCCTCCTCTATTATAGTAACATTGGGTTGAACAACCTCTTCTTTCACAATATATGCATATATGATACTGTCTATCGCCATCTACACACTCATTCCTTCTACGACATCATAAAAAAACCTATCTGCTTCAATGCATCTTTGCTAATATCTTGAAATTCTAACCCCAAGAAAAGATAGCCAGGAACCGTACTTTTTTTCACTGATTTTATTATGACAGCTTCATTGATATTGCTCCCTGAAGGAAGCTGGAAGTTGATTTTCAGCTGATTTCCAGGCTTATGGCTCACATTAATAGCATTTCTCGCATTCACCTCAATCCCTACACCCATAGGACTGATATCCTTAATAACGCCATGTAAGTTTACTTTTTTTGAATGGGTTGCTAAACAGTAACTACATTCCTTATCACAATTTTTTCTGAAATATCTCCGTTTATTGTCTCTCTTATCTGCTGCTAATCTTTCCTCCTTGACTCGCTTTTTCTTCGCAGTTAATTCATTAATGAACCTATTCATCCTTAGCAACCTATGGAGGCTCTGTTGAATAATATCCCGTAATATCGCAGGCATGTTTTTGTATTCTTCAGCAAGCCGTACAGGATGCCAGACCTCGAGCTCAACATCATCTATTGCTTCAACAGATGCGGATCGTGGTTCAAGGAGAAAATTAAAAAATGTCATCTCTCCAAAAACCTCCCCTCTTCCTAACGTAGCCAGGGGAATAATAGTATTATTTGACTTTTTAAAGATTCGTACATGCCCCTCATAGATCTTATAGATCGATATTCCATAATCTCCTTCTTTAATTATTAGTTCACCTTTTGAATACGATAGATGAACGACTGGAGGTGTTTTTTTCTTTTCAGCCATGTATCAAACCTTATGCTAAACCAAGAGAAATGCTTGAAAAACGTTTAAACAAGTCTTTAGAGTGTAAAATAAAGGAGATATGTTAATTTGTCCAGAATAAATTTCCCTTTACAATTATTACTGAGAGCATCAAATAGTTTGCAATATCAGGAGAGCATGAGGTCTTTTCTTTAGTGACTGGTGGCCCGCGACGAGCCTCTCGGCCTAGAGCCTGTCGAGAGCCCCTCGGCCGTGAGACATGTCGACGAGCTCATGTCGAGTCGCTCGGAGCCGAATGGCCTCCAGGTCGAACGACTCGAGACCGAAAGGCTCGGCCGAGTCG
>DATKWM010000042.1:0-5676 GCA_035529575.1 Desulfatiglandales bacterium | reverse complement strand
GTAAAAGTAGAAGGCTGCCAAACTCCACCAGGAGATTGGACAAATTGCTGAGCAATCTTTGACAGTTCTTCGACAAGATTACTGCCAACTTTTTCGGAAGACTCTTCTTCAACCAAATCTGCATCATATGCCAGAACTTCTTTCATATGTGCTACATTATCACGACCACCATGCTTAGGTATAATACCAATGTCCACCAGAGCCATAGTAAATGCATACTTATCCTCATACTTGAGAGCATCCACCAATTGATCATACATATAAGAAGATAAAAGTCCTTCTTCATCAGAAGAAAGCTTGGCGCGTTCTATAGCGTCCTGTAATGTAATCGGCATTTCTTGTCCTTACGTGTCCTTTGATACTAAGACATTGAGATCCATATCCGATTATATCTTAAAAATTGTTGGAGGTATTAAACCCGCACCATTCATATAGATGAGCTATCGGAATCAAAGACTTAAAGTCAACTTCAATGTTCTTATGCTTTCCGCCTCTATACCCCAACTTCACCGGATAATTCTGAATATCATCTTTCAAACAATAACCAACATATACAACTTCTGCCAACTCTTTCTTTAAAACCTCGTAATTACAATACGAAAACACATAAATATCCTTACTCAAAGGAATTTCCACACCTTGCTCATTATATCGCATAATAAGTCCAGGTCCTTCTTTCCTCCACTTAGAAGTCTTTATGTCAATAGAATATCCTCGCATAGTGAAGTCATACCTATCCCCCTTTTGACGATATTCATTATCAAACGGTAAACCAAACAACTTCGAGAACCCCATCTCACCCAGTTTACCAATTCTAGCTGGTCTGAACGGATCTTCTTCTGTTCTGCACAAGCCTTGACCGTATGTTCCCTTCTTAGAATTTCCCCAGAAGTTATCCCCCTTAGAACACTTCACACATTCTTGATACTCTTCCCCGGAAATTCTAACTTTGAACATATTCTTAAAAATTACAGGGTTTACTCTTCCAGAAATGAACATTTTACACCACATACACACATATCAAACCACTTTCCACATAATTCTTTTCTACAATAAGATTCTTTGTTTCCGAAACATTTAGGTTTTGCTTCTTCCTCGGTTACTTCAACAACAATATTAATCTTATCTACCTCTTTCCTCTTTTTTGCCATAGTTACACCTCGATTAGATATTCTTCCTCATATTCTGAACATCCTTCACGAGAATACCCCCAAGGGTTACTCGCTACTAATGTCGTTCCTACCATTTTTCTACAACTCCTATGAGTGTGCCCAAAAAGCCAAGCTTTCGGTCGGTAGTGTATCATAAAATCGCTTAATTCAACATAATAAAGACTCAAAAATGGATTATCTGAATCCCTCTCAGGAACACAAAAATATGAGGGACAGTGATGTGTCAGAACAACAGAATCTGCATCTCTAAAAGATCTGAACTCATAAGTCAAAGCCTCTCTACAGTTTCTATGCTCCGCCAGAATATCATGCATACTCATATAACTGATATTATAATATTTATTCAATTTTCTCATTCTAGAAAAATCGTTAGACACATCAGAAGCTCTACATAAATTTCTTGAATCGTCGAAATTGGTCCAGAGCGTAGTTCCTAAAAAGAAAGTCCCCCCAATATTCACAGACGCTTTATCAAGAACATGAAGATCAGAAACTTTAGAAAGACAATCCGAATAATAACCTGGACAACTATGAAACATCTTTCCGTAATATTCTCGATTTCCCAGAACATAAACAATAGGTGCAGAAGTTTGACTGCGGACTTCCAAAAAGTACGCCAAAACCTTGTCCAAATCCTCGCCAACGTCCCCGGCGAAAGCTAGGACATCTGCTTTGGCAGAGATTTTGGGAAGTTTTGTTTGATTAGAATCGACATGAATATCTGAAAGAACTTGAATAAACATATGATCACCACTTCTTTGCGCTTGTATATAACCTCCCAATAGAATCTAACCCAACAGCGGTTTGTCTTTTCAGAAGATCTCGTTTCCTGCCAGAAGCACTCTGCAAAACAACAGAATCCTTAATTATAGTATTCACACCTACAATACAACGTGCAACGTCGTCTGAATCCCTACCCCGAACACTCCCCTTAGCAGGAGCCAGTACCCTCTTAAGATCTGGAGATCTCTCTAACTTCAGCAACTCTAGCAATCCAACCCCATCCCCAGACATTTCCTCATCTTTTCTACCAAGGAGCAATCCTCCTGTTTCCGAAATAGAAAAATGATCATCAGCATGAGGTGGGAGCAAACTTACCTGGTCATTATAAACTTGAGCAATGAACTCCAAAAAGTTTTCACTCTTTAATCTAACCTTATATGATTGAACTCCCATATCTCTAATAGCCTGCATTGAAGAAGAAGATTGCCAAGAGTCAAAACAAACTGCCGCAATCTTTATCTTTTTCCTAATCTCTTTAATAATCTCAATGATAGACTGAAACCAAATGTCTCGTTCTCTTGTAGGGACTATTCTCATACAAAAATCTACCACGGTAACCATTCTACCAAGATTTGCAGGATTACGCAAGAGAGAACTTGTAGGAACTTTTCCAAGACCCATTGATATGGGGCTATCAGGATGCGCCTGAAGCTCGCTTATGTGCTTCATACCCTTTGGGACATTCGAATAGTTTTCATCGTTTACAACGTCTTCTCTGTAGGCTCCTGCAGGTATAATAACAGGGTGCGCACACACCATTGCAAAACTGTCAAAAGTTTCTGCAGCATCGCAGAAAATGTAATGTTGATCTATGAAATTATATTTTAATTCATCTATTTTAGACCCAACATATTGCTTACCAGTTTTATCAATCAGATATGTTGTCTTGAAAGTAGCTATAGGCTTTCGTTCATGATCTACAGATTTCCAAAAGCGAAGAACATCGTTAACCAATGGAGTTTTAGCCGCTGGAGGATCCGCCCCGAAGTCACGCTGAGCTGCTATAGGGTCTTTCTCAAATTCATCCTTAAAATCTTCAAAAGTCAATTCAGGGTTAAATTCCCAAGTTGGATAATGCCAATAAGAAGTCCTGGATCGTTCACCCTCGTTAGCCTGTGCATAAATCTGCATAGCATAGTCATTATAAGCAATTGGAGAGGTAACATTCAACATCAGTCCGAAAAACGGAAATAAACGATATTTTCGTACAGCACCTCTAACAGTTTTATTAGATTGATTCAAAACACGATACAACTCTTGAGCGGACATTTTAGAGTCCGAAACAGATAACCTGGACAACTCGTCAATAGCGCAAAAGACACGAGTCTTTCCAGCGATACCGGCAGAGTTGCTGGATACTCTGTTGAATCGAACTTGCATAAATCCGTCAATAATTGAATCATCTAAAGCTTTATATTTCCACTTGTCTTTTGCAGTACTTAACTGTTGATTCTCCTTCTCTAAAATCCAAGTTACATGCCGGTTTATCCAAGGAGAATTATTTCTCATTTCTCGATATTTTGCATAAATAGTATCCCGAGCCTGTGTTGCAGTAGATGCAGCAAAAGTTGCCTCAAACCATTCAGATTTCTCTTGCTTTAATAACCGCTGTATCGCACCTTTTCCCTGCATAGAGTAAGTTCTTAAGACATGCTCTATGTAGCCACCTATGTGCGCACCTAGATAACTCTTGCCCGATCTCATTCCGGCTATGCATATTAATTCATTATAGTCTTTAATCAAACCATCATCTAAAAAATCAGATCTTGTATTTCTACACTTAGGACATATAAAGTCCCCGTACTCATCTTCCCAGCGTAAAAGGCACTCAGATTCTAGATATTCTCTACCCTTATTCCAGCAATCTATGTCCTCTAGATTTTGGGAATTACAGTTGACACATCTCAAATTAAACAGGTCCCTCATAATCTGGTATTGTCTGGAATATCTGTAAGTAGAAGGGACATTCCAATACTCAATCCCAGTAACCCATTCAACTATATTAGGAGCTTGTGTTGCTAAATATCGCTCTTCCTGGTTTAAGGAATCATTATCAAACTTATTATCTACTAGTTTTGATAAGCTCTCTTGAAAACTGGTATTACGTCTTTCTTTCATCTACAAAACCCTTTCTAGATAAAATGAAGCGACTACCCAGTCATCCATACGAGCATTAACCCTGAACTTTGGAATGTCCATAGGAATTCTGTACTTTAATCCGTCTATGTAGACAATGTGCCCTAAAACGGATTTTGATATGATTTTTGGAACCTTTAAAAGAAGAACAGGAATTTTGTCTATTCCTTCAAAATATTTAAAATCACTAGGCAGGACAGCTCGCCCAAATGGTCGCCCCTTTTCGTCGCGTGCGACAAAATCTTTGGCGAAAGTTTTGGGCGAAAATTGGGCATCCATCTTATTACTTAATATTATATTCTCGTCTAACTTCGTTGACGATAGCTGTAGCATTCTCTACCATGCCGTCACGTATATTCTCCCGGATGATTTTGATACCCTCTACCGGTATTGAACTCCCAGGAAGTTCTGCCATCATGAAGGCTTGTGACTCTTCTGTAACTGAAAACAGTTTTTCCAGGAAAATATCTACGGTGTGACTGACCGCACTTTCAACGGCAAATCCAGCTACTTTGGCGCTGTTTCGAAGAGTTGCTAACTTTAGTTTCATGTCCATTAGCGATTTGGACATATCCATCACATCTTTAAGCTCTGTTAAGTTTGGCTTCCTATCTGGATGCTCTCTATCGTATTTTTGCATGTACTTATGATATGAGCTTATACGAGCATCTAAAACATCAACCATTTTAGATAAATAGGTATACTCTGTCAAATCCTGCTGATAATCCTGTAGAAACTCAGTAGCAACTGCAAAATCCTCGTCTTTAAACGTATTTCCACCAGGAGCAGTAATTGCTGTACCTTTCAATTTCAAGTTCATTTTATCATACTCAGTTATATGCTGGCTAAAATGCCTTGAAAAGTTTTGATCTGAAAAAGTGGGTAATTTTTCGGAATCTTCCAGGTCTATATTCAGGATCTTTACTCTGGAGTTTAACCAACGAGCTACCTGAGCTTTGGACATTCCTTGGACGAGGACTTGTTCATGAATCTCCGTCCAAAGGTCTGGATGAGTTTGGAGTAATTTGCACAATTTACATTGCGCGGCTAAAGTTGGATTTATTTTCTTTTGAGTGCTCATACATATAAGATACGACTATTGATCTTTGCCTTCATTCAGAGCATCTAAAATAATCTTTTTTAGTTCTTTTCGGGTAAGAGGCGCGGTAGGCTCTGTCACTACCTTTTTATCCTCTAGAACTTTTTCTATCCTAGTTATGCTTTTTGCATTAGTCTGAACGGAAAAATCTATTTTATCTACATACCTAAGTGCTGCAACTCCAACGGTTAAAAAGAATACAAGAAGTGAAATTCCTACAGTAGCTTGCCAAGTATACAATCTTTTTATGGATTTATCGTTAGACGATATATCGTCCTTATTCGCCTTTATCTGGTCGCTCAACATTCCGAATGTACTCGTTTGATTGCAAGGGTGTTGTGAACTGTAAGTTTTTAAAGTATCTGTAAATTCTTTTATTTGATCTTCTAACTTATTAGCCATTTTTATGATCCTTAATCATAAGTTGTATCAAGTTACAGTATAACATACATTGTATAGATAAAAATAAGGAGTTTCCTTTGGATA
>DATKWM010000041.1:0-10121 GCA_035529575.1 Desulfatiglandales bacterium | reverse complement strand
TAGCAAAAAATGCTATGGAACCAGTACGCATAAGCGTAACAACTTTAATAGGATTTAGGAGGTGCCCACATGAAAGTATACGCAGGAATCGATCTACATTCAAGTAATAACTATGTCGGGATTATCAATGACCAGGATCAAAGGGTGTATCAAAAACGATTGCCAAACCAGGTAGAGTATATCCTTGAGGCCCTGGAACCATTCAAAGAATCCATGGAAGGTGTGGTGGTGGAGTCAACGTACAATTGGTACTGGTTGGTCGATAGGCTTCAAGCGCATGGATACAAACTACATCTGGCCAATCCATCGGCAATCAAACAATACGAGGGACTCAAACATACTGATGATCGGTGGGACTCTTTTTGGCTGGCACATATGCTGCGTTTAAACATCCTGCCAGAGGGCTATATCTATCCCAAAGAAGAGCGGCCTGTGAGGGATCTCTTACGCAGAAGACTTCTCTTTGTAAGACACAGGACATCTCATATCCTGAGCCTTCAGAGCATGATAGGCAGGAATCGTGGTACCGGGATGTCAGTCCGTGCTATCAAAAGGCTTGATGAAGGAGCTGCGGAGATATTGTTTACGCAACCCCATCTGGTATTGGCTGCTAAGAGCAATATCGCAGTGATTCATTTTTTAAAGGAGAGGATCAAGCTCATAGAAAAGGAGATAAAGTCTTACATCAAGCTCCGTAAGGAAATGAACTACCTCGAAGCCCCACTCAGGCGGGATCTCCACTACGCTCTGACAAGCTGCGAGGTATCGAAAACCAGGCTCAGCAGTAACGCAGCAAGCAACGGGGAATGAACCCCTGTCCACCCCTGGTGGGCTTGATCAGAGGCGGATTCAAGTGAATTTGGGACTCAATTGAGAAATAATCCTTAGCATAGATCTTACAACCTAGGTCTGCTCCTGAAGATAGCAGGCCTAATTTCATTGTGAACCCCCATGATAGATATTAAATGTTGACCAATAAGTGCCAGGCATCCTTGAACCTTGAGTATTTACCATTGGTATTATTTGATGAGATCATTATTAGTGCTCCCCTTTTTGGCATGCACTCATTAGGGATGATATAGCAACTTCTGTCACCGTTATTGAGGTAAGATAGAATGAAAAAATCACAACCCTGTTTTTGCTTATTAATTACGTTGACATAGAAGTATTTCTTGTTTCCGATCTGTCGAAGTTTCGAGCTATGCAGGACTGTCACTCTTAAGTTATTGTTAGTCAACAGAAAATATGATTTTGCTTCAATCAGAATTTTAGGACCGAGTCCCATGTTTGTGATTTTATCCTTCACCTTTTTTACATACATAAGCCGGCCGGAAGATAATTTTAGCGAATCAGCTTTCAATCTTCTAAGAAGTATCTTTTTTTTATAGATTTCAGTATAAGGGAGCCTATAGATCTTTTTGAAAATCCGGCGCACATATTCCCTGCTGAATCCAAAATGTCTCCCAACATCTGCTAAGGATGAGGAGGGATCTTCAATTATACTCTTAAATCTCATCACAAAACCTGGGCCATACCTTCTTTCAAGCCGTCTCAAAGAAGAATCAGCCCTTTTTATTCCATATTGCTTTCTTAACTTGCAAATAGTGGGTATATTCACATCGGGTATATTGATAATTTCTCTATCAATGAGAAGACCATTGATTTCGATCACCTGCTGCATAAGATCTTGTATAGGCATATCAAATGATTTTTTCATATAGGGTTCGAGAAGCTTTTGGTAAAAATGCTTCATCCGCTGTTTCGGCTGCCACCGCTTTCACCTATGGCACATAAAAAATCTAACGAAATCCTTAAATTTACAGTATAGCATGCCATAGGCTCTTCAAAAATCAAGCATAGATTTTTGGGGGCTAAATGGGGGGCTTTATTACCTATTCTTGGATAGACAACAGATGGGTTCTAAGGTTGGCCTTTTTATTTTTTATCCCGATTTTCCGTCTAATATTTTTTCTGTGAAAATCTATTGTTTGACTAGAAAGATTTAAAAACTCCGCTATCTCCTTAGTGGTTTTGCCGTGCTTTACAAGATTTGCTACCTTAATCTCTGTGGGAGTAAGTCCCAAATACCAGGAGGACAGCCTTTGTGGAAATGGGGAGATAATATCGTTTAGATTTGATTCGAGGACACTTACACAAGTACGTTGCATTTCATTCAATCCGCTCGTCTTCATTTTCTCTAAATAGGGAGCAATCAGCTCCTTCACGTTGAACAACACCTTCGCTTCAAACTCTTTCTTATCTTCATCCCTTCTCTTCAGCAAGACTCTTAATGCGGTATTGACCTCTTCAAGATTATTGGTCTTGATCTCCAATTCCTTCCTTCTTTCTTGCAGTGCCTGCTCAGCTCGCTTGCGTTCAACAATCTCTGCCTGCAATTTTTCGTTTGCCTGTGCAAGTTCTGCCGTTCGTTCCTCAACGCGTCTTTCTAAATCGTCGTGAGATTTTTGTAGCACTCTCTCCGCCTGCTTGCGCTTAGTGATGTTTGAGGTAATAATTCCAAGCTCATCGCCTACTTTGAAGGCCTTTATAGCGAGGTGCATGTCTCCAAATTTGGGATGAGGAATAACGTCATCGATAATGAAAGGCTCTCCTGTTTTTATAACTTTCGGAAACTTATTATATTTACCTGTTTCCTTAGCATTAGGCGCTATATCTAAAATATTCTTTCCGACAATCTCATTTTTGGAGATTCCAAAATTTATCGCTGCTGCCTTATTTATATTGACAACGTTCAGGTGTGAATCAAAGAGAATGAAACCATCAGCCGCTGAATCTATAAATTTTAATAGCCTTTGCTGGCTTTCCCGCAGCGCCTCCTCTGCCTGCTTTAATATGGTGATGTCTCGAAGCACACCCCTCACCCCCACCACCTCATCTCCCTTGTAGATGGGTCCTGAGTGGATCTCTCCGGTAAATTGGGTCCCGTCCTTGCGGACAAAGGTCCTCTCCCACAAGGTGATATTCCCCTTGAAGATCTCATCAATGACTCTCTGTGGTATAGCCTTGTCCTCTTCGGCGATGATATCTTTTACCCAGAGGCCCTCGAGGATCTCCCCCTTGGAGTAGCCAAACATGTGGGTAGCTGCCTCATTCACATAGGTAATTCTACCATCCCGGTCAAACTCACACACTGCATCGAGGATGGATTCGATGAGGTGTCGGTACTTTTGCTCACTCTCCTTTAATGCCTTCTCTGCCCGCTTGTGCTCAACGGATTCCTTTTCTAAATCCTCAATCCTTTCCTCTAACTCTTTATAGGTTGGTTTCTCGGTCATTTAAGAGTCCTCTAATTGACTTATAAATAAAAAATCTCAACAGAACGAACTAATTCATCCTGATGAGGGATTAATTCTAATGTTAATTCCATTTTGATCCCTCTCTTTTGTCCCATGTCAAGGTTTTGCCCCCATTTTTCTGAATAGTTAATTAGTTATCCTGACCCAATACATGAACCCCTTCATGTTTTTTCCCTTCTACTGTAATACTTACAATGGAGCCCGATATTTCTTTAACCTGCTCTGGCGATGGATTGAACTTATCAATAATGGGTTTAACAAGCGGATCGCATGTTTCTAACATGAACGTAGAGGATTTTTCTTCTATGACATTAACATTTTCAAAGCCAGCAGAGGTTATTGCCGAAATATAATCATCCTTAAGGAGTGCACCGGCTACACAGCCAACATATGCATGAATGCTTTCCCTGATAAAATCAGGCAGCGGCTTCAGCAAAACAATATCTGAGATCATAAACCGTCCACCAGGTTTAAGCACTCTATAGACTTCCTGAAACACCCTCCTCTTGTAAGGGGAAAGATTAATCACACAGTTTGAAATAATGATATCGATCGTGCTATCAGCAACAGGAAGATTTTCAGTCTCACCTAAACGAAATTCAACATTTGTATAGTTTCCTTTCGCCGCATTTTTTCGAGCAAGGCTCACCATTTCTGGTGTCATATCCACACCAATAACCTTGCCCTCTTTACCCACTTTCTGTGCTGCAAGAAAACAATCAAGCCCACCGCCGGAGCCAAGATCGAGAACAACCTCGCCTTCCTTCAATGATGCCAGCGCAGTGGGGTTACCGCACCCAAGGCCAAGATTCGCATCATCAGGAACAGATTCAACTTCCTTCACCGAATATCCGATTCCCATGCTCATATTCTCAGCCTGCCTGCTTGCCTCACAGCATGGAGTGGCAGGGCCGCAACAGGTACTTTTGGTATTAGCAATTTCCCCATATTTGTCTCTTACAATATCTCTCACGTCTCCCATTTTATCACCTCACTCTAAGATTTCTTTCATAATTGGACCAAGCATAGTTTTCACCGTACCCGCAAAGTCATCGGCCTTCATAAGCGTTATGCAACAGACTTCACCTCCTCGTTCCCAGTTAACTACCGCAAGCTTATCACCAGCCTTGATGCCAGCTTTATCACGCAATTCTTTTGGAAGTACGAGCTGACCTCGCCCGTCAACAGTGACAAGCGCCTCGATTCTGCAACACCCAACATTTAATGATTTTGAGGCATCCGGACCTTTATTTTCACCTGCTTTTGATTTTTCCATACCGCACTCCTTATCATCTTAATCTAAATTTTCTGATTAATCAGAAAATACAATATAATCTGACTTTAATCTTTTGTCAAGTGCGATGCATAACTTTTTCTCCAGCATATCGGATAAACCTTACGATTAGGCGCAGAATTCGTTTTGAGTGAGAAATTCATAGAAATGAGAAATCGGTGTCACATCTTGTGAATAGATTTCGATCATAGAGCTATTATTCTGTATTTGATGAGGTATGGAAGAGCATGGAGAATGGAGTTCGAAGGGCGCTGTACCCTGTTCTCTCCAGTGGGAACGGATGTAAAGGCATAGATAGGAATATAGCTAAATGACAGGCTGTCAGGGTGATACGAACATCTGGGTGCTGACCAGGCCTGTTTTCGGTGTAAAAACCTGTGTTAAGTTGGGATTATATCTTTCATTTTCAAATTCGTAGCACTCTATAGCGGTCGGAAAAAGCCGCTTGGCAGTCAATTCCACGAGCAATGACATGATGAAGAGCACCCGGCGTATCTATCCGTGATTTCCTCTGCATACCCTATGGCTATCGTGTCGTATAATGCAAATCAACTTATAATCTTATGTATGCCCCCTAATTCTAAGAGTTTAATTTTGAAAAAAACATCCTATCCCCCAGATGGGGGATTTCAACACCGATCTCCCTGCTATAATTTTGCTTATTAGAATTAGAAGGTTCTTTTTAGGGCTAAAAATATCTTTAAAGCAGAAGTTTCCAGGGAGTGGGTTAATGGACAATATACAACATATTATAAAGGAATACCGGGAGGCAGATTTTAAACGACGTCTGCATATATTTTTGACATACCGTTCCTTAAGATCTCAATTTTCTGAAATTGATGACTGGGAAATGCCTTTTATGTGTCCCGGTTTTTTTAAACCTCAGCAAAAAGTTTTTAAGGTATCAGGCTCATTCGGTTTCATTCTACCGTGGGTCGGTGGTCTTTTAAAGAGATGTTGTTACCTCTTAAGTGATAAGTGAGTATTGATACTTGATGCAAAGGTTGACAGAAGATTACCGACAGGGGAACCTTTGCTCTGATAAGATCATCTTTGCGGGATGAAAAATTGGCTGAAGACAATAAATGTAAGCTCTTATCACTTTTAATAGTTTACTGAAAATGCTATAAAAAATCCTTGCATGGAATCGATGCCCATCAAATGGCACAAGCATCCGTTTTTTTAACTCGTTTTCAAAATTAGATTATGATTATGGCCTTAACTCCGCAGAATAAATCCAAGGATGTATTCTACGTGATATAGCAGTCAGTGAGGGATAGGGATATCTTTTTTATACCGAACCAGGCAGGTGCATTGAGCAGGCTATTTCCCGATGATCCAGGCGGGCGGCCATCCCCACCTTAGACTGCCATCTCTGGAGGCCTGGACCATACCGCAGGGACAGCTCGCCCGCCTTTAGCTGCACCTTTTGCGAGCACAACCGTACGGAACTCTTCGGTACTAAAAAACATCCCTATCCCTGGTACCACTTTTATTGAGGAAGTTAAGGGTACAATCGCAAATTAGATTTTTTTGAGTGACGAGAATGGAAGAAGCCATTGTTCCAGAAAATTTGTTGGCCGGATTAGGGTCGGCGCTACTAAAAAGCATAAGAGACCCATTCGCCATTATGGGAAAGGATTTTATTTGCTTGTGGGCCAACAAAGCGATGGCCTTTATACATCAAAGTGAACGCGAAGATGTTGTCGGGAAAGTGTGCTATGAGGCCTTCTACGGCAATACGAAACCCTGCCCTGGCTGCGCCGTTCAGGAAGTTTACCGCACGGGAAGAACCCAGGTACAGGAAAGATGGCTGGATTTCCCCGACGGCACCCGACGGTGGGGCGAAGTAAAAGCTTACCCCGTAAGGGGTTCGGATAGATCGCTTGTCGCTGTTATTGTAATTGTCTTCGATATCACCGAAAGAAAAAAAGACCTCGAAACGCAGAAAGAATACTCTGGCTACTTAACAAAACAACTCGATGAAAAAAGCGGTATGGAACATACCGTATATCTGGATGAAGATCGAGTCCCTATCAAGGTCCGATTAAGTGGTCGTGAGAAGGAAGTGCTCCGTCTAATCACCGAAGGGTACACAAATATGCAGATTTCAGAAATTCTTGCCATAAGCCCGCATACGGTCAAAAGTCATGTAATTCATCTTTTCAATAAACTGGGTGCAAATGATCGAACCCAGACCGCTGTTTTAGCAGTTCGCCATAAACTCATCTAAGTGGTTTATCAGTGCTATTGGTGCTATCACTTTAGAACCCGGGGTTTGATCCTGAAATCATTCCTCAATGATATTTGTTAAATGAGTCAAGAGCAGCTTTGATCCCTTTATCACCATTAATTCGATAGGTTAAGCTAAGATGTAAAAAATTAGGATGGATTAAATCACAGATGTGACCCCAATTCACCTTGCTGTCCACTCCCCAAATTGTTAGAAGTTTTTCTCTTTATTTCTTTCTTTTGTCTTTTAAATAAACTGCCTTTGAGGGGCCATCGCCCACTGCTCTTTCTTCGATCTGGAATAGCTTTGTTGCTGCCAAAAGTTCACCTAACTTTTTGTATCCATAGTTTCGCGGGTCAAACTCTGGGGCCTGCTTGGCAATGGTGCTTCCCATCGGTGCAAGATGAGCCCATCCACTATCATCTGATGATGCCTCGACAGCATTCCTTAATAGATTGACCAGCTTCGTATCCTGCTTTAGCGCATTAGTAGATTTTCGTTTTATGGATAGAGTGTCATCTTCTTTGGATGTCAAAACCTCTGTATATATAAATTTGTCACAAGCGGAAACAAAAGGTTCTGGCGTTTTTTTCTCTCCAAACCCATACACGACAAGACCCGATTCTCTTATTCTTGAGGCCAATTTGGTAAAATCGCTATCGCTTGAAACAATACAAAAACCATCAAATTTATTTGTATAGAGCAAATCCATTGCATCAATTATCATGGCGGCATCTGTAGCATTTTTCCCTACTGTATAGCGAAATTGTTGTATTGGCTGAATTGAAAGAAGCAGCAAAACTTCTTTCCAGCTCCTTAAGTGCGATCCGGTCCAGTCTCCATAGATCCTCTTGACGTTTGCGGTTCCATATTTCGCTATTTCTGCCAACAATCCCTCTACGATTGAGGGTTGGGCATTGTCTGCGTCAATCAATACTGCTAATTTTTGTGCCGGTCCGTTAGTCATAATCTCTCCTTATTCTTCTAACATAATACTAGACGGTTTAAAAGACGTAATATCTTATGCCTTTAAATGAGACAAAGGGTATAAAAGCAAATCAATTTAATATATTAATGCTATCTAAGCAAAAAAGCAAAGAAAAGTACGCCTCAAATACTTGATGTATCAATTTAAAACTTAGGGTTTAACCCTGAAATTTTTCTCAAGGATATTCTTTACATGAGTCAAGAGCGGGTTTGATCCCTTTCTGGAGGACTTGACTCCCTGGACTTCCCAGAATGATTTATGAGCTAACAATTGTCAAAAAAAGATTGATCCCGCCTTGTAGGTAGGAACTATCGTACTGGGGTGAAATTTTTACCCTGTTGAATGTTTACCCCGTGCAATGCTTTTGGCTTTCCATTGCACTGGGGCCGAAGGACATCGAAGGGTATTTCACTGGGACCCGACCCCTTTACGGTTGAGTTCAGCCGCCGCTGTAAAGCGGTCAGCTGGAATGAATGGTTATGTGGCATATGCACGCTTATGCCTTCCGTTGATTTTGTTTAAGGATGATAAACTGCTTCAACTTTTTCGATTAGCCTCAGAGAAGTGGTAAGAGTTGACAAATCGGAATTGATCTTACCGTCTTCTCCAGCCACATGTCCATGCCCTATAATCTTAGCTTCACTCTTCGAGATTTGATTTCCTACCTGAATACTTCCTCGCCAGACGACAGAGGGTTGGCCGCGGTACCAGCTGTAGTTGTGATGTTCGTTTTTGTCAAAACTCTTATTAACTTCGATGTAATAAAAATATTTACTCTGTTTAAGAGCTTTCTTTGGTTTCCATTCCCAAACGAATTCTCCCGCTTTGGGTGTTGCCGATGTAATAGCATCTGGCAAGGGTTTGTTTTTCGGTGGATGGAAATTTCCATTGCCATAGTCAACACCACGGTTATACGCCCATACGGGCAGAGTGCTTAAACGGGCTCCTCCCCACTTGTCATCCAATCCGCCACGGCGATTCCCAAGCCCTTTTTTAGCGACCTTCCGTGTTACATAGACAGTATCCACAAAGACTCCTTGTTCATCGGTCAACCAAATAGCGATCTGGCATTTCTTCTCGAATAAAAGAAGTCGGAATGAGAATGTCTTATGTCCTTCTTTCACTTCGGCTGCGGCTTGGCTTCCCCAAAGAATCAGTATGATAACCAGGGGCAAAAGCCATTGAGCAACTCCTCCTCTAAAAAATGCTCTAAGCATAGTACAATTCCTTATTGCTGAATGGTGAAAAGCCACATAACATAATACTAGACGGCTTAAAAGATGTACTGTATTACGCCTTTAAATGAGACAAAGGGTATAAAAGCGAATTAATTTAGAACCTAGAGTTTGACCCTGAACTTTTTTCTCAAGGATATTCTTTACATGAGTCAAGAGCAAATCTGACTCCATTCACATCCACTTTTATCCCTTCCTTCGAAAACACAACCTGCCACAACTGATTCCTTCTTGCCCTGAAACTGCCCGCACATGAAAGAAGGTAATAGGTCCACATACGGTAAAATCTTTCATCATATGTATTGTTGAGTTTGTTCCAATTTTTTGTAAAATTGTTGTACCAGGCCATCAAAGTTTTATCGTAATATTGCCCAAAGCTATGCCAATCTTCGAGTACAAACAATCCTTCGGCTGCCACAGTGATCTGTTTGGCCGACGGCAGCATTGAACGCGGGAAAATATACTTATTAATCCACGGATCTGTCGACTTCCCTGAAGTGTTTCCAGCTATCGTATGCAGCAAAAAGAGACCTTCTTCTTTTAAACATCGCTGGACAACTTTCATAAAAGTCCTGTAGTTTCTGTACCCCACATGTTCGAACATGCCTATCGAAACAATGCGATCGAATTTTTCATTTAAATCCCGATAATCTTTCAGTTCGATTTTAACGTCAAGCCCTTGGCAGAATTTGTTTGCAAATTTCACCTGCTCTCGGGTCACTGTTATGCCATGTATATTTGCACCGTATTTTTCAGCGGCATATTTTGCAAAACCACCCCAGCCACACCCAATATCTAAAACCTTCATACCCGACCGTAACCCTATTTTTCGACAAATTAAGTCCAACTTGGCTTCCTGTGCGTCATTGAGTGTTTTCGCTTTATTCCAATAACCACAAGAATAGTTAAACCTTTTGTCCAGCATAATAGAGAAAAGATCATTGCCAATGTCATAATGCCGCTTACCAATTAAATATGCCTTTGATCTATTTTGAGCATTTATTATCGTTGCTTTGAAAATATCCCACAGAAATAGTTTAATATTTGATTTTAC
>DATKWM010000040.1:0-9640 GCA_035529575.1 Desulfatiglandales bacterium | reverse complement strand
CAGATTGTTTATCCTAAGAAATTCAGAAAGGTCCATATGATGTTTCTGAGCGATCATATATGGTGTATCCCCCTTTAAGACTATATATCTCTGAGTCTTTATTTCCATAAAAACACTTAGGTCTTGAGGGATCATGAGAACTTGTCCTATACGTAGATAGGTATCATTGAGCTTATTCACAGACTGGATAGTCTTGGTTGTTGTTCCAAACCGATTGGCAATCCTCCAGAGAGAATCCCCTTTCCGAACCAAGTATTCTACTAAGTTTTCTTTCCTTTTTAAGCCAGGGACTGGCGAGGAAATTCTCTCTAAGGAGGCATATTGTCTTCTAGTCGGGATCTTGAGCTTCCAGCCTACTTTTATATAATGCCTGCTTTTTAGCCCATTCATGGCCATAATTGCCCTGACACTTGTTCTGTATCTGCGTGCGATAACAGACAAAGACTCACCTTTTACAACCCTGTGTTTTGCATAGGCAGAAACAGGAGGGTGCCACGCTGGTATATCGCCTAACTTCGAGAGAAGCACTGTCCCCTTGCCTTTGGGCACCTTCAATGTATAGGCTCCGTTGGGGGTGTAATTGTACCTTAATGCTGGATTGAGGTCTTTCAAAAGTCTGTACGATACTTCAAGGTGTTTTGAGACAGTCTCGAGGTGAACCTGCTTGTCAATGGTAATATCTTCGGTTTCAATTTCTTCCTCTACAGGGGGAAGGCCGAAGCCATGGGCTTCAGGATCGTTCAGAATATGTAAGACAGCCAGAAACTTGGGGACATAAAAGGCTGTCTCTATGGGTAGTTTTTCATAAAGGTCCCAGAAATTGTCGAGATAGCTGATACTTTGTGTCCGAATACACCTCAATACCGTCCCCTCTCCGCAGTTATATGCAGCCAGAGCCGTTGTCCAGTCCCCAAAGATTTGATGCAATTCTTTAAGATATGCAATGGCTGCGATAGTTGATTTCTCAGGGTCCATCCTTTCGTCGATCCAACGGTCCCTCTTTAATCCGAATTTATATCCCGTTGAGGCAATAAACTGCCATAGTCCGAGAGCTCTGGACCTTGAAAGCGCTCTAATCTTGAATCCACTTTCAATAAGGGGCAGCCATGAAAGCTCCTCGGGTAGACCTGCTTCCTTAAGTGCCCTCGTGATGGCAGGGCGATATCTCCCTGATCGACGATACGCATCAAGAAAAAATTTTCTATCCCTGCCTCTAAACATGGCCAATGCCCTTTCCACATGCCTGTTAATCACAAGAGGAATTACCTTGTTATGCCCATTAGCCACTGTGAACCTTGAAGAGTAAACTTCCATAATCCGCTTTGATATGGTATAGCGCAAATCGTCTCGTTGTTGTAAAATCTCCGAGTCATCCTCAGGGTTGACTTTTAGTATGAGAGAATAGGCCTGATCAAGGGCATCAATAGCATTAGGCAAATCTCCCTGTTGCCAGAAATCATACGAGGCCTGGCAGAATTCAAGAGCTGAATCAAGTATTTCCTGGCTGGTTTTTTCTGGGGTTTGCAGAGCTGGAGACTGGGGACTGCTTTCAAGGGCTTCAGTTGGAGGTAAAGATTCCCCCTTCTCGATCTTGACAGGGCTAACAATTTTCTGCTTTTCCTCGATCTTAGGTGGAGTAGCGACTTTTTGCTCCTCCTCAGTTTTCTCAAGAATGGCAATCTTTTGTTTTTCCTCTATATTTGCAGGAACAAAAATTTCTTGTTCTTCCTGTTTCTTCTGCAGAGCAAAAACTTTTTGCTCCACCTCTATCTCTTCAGAAATAGCAATTGTTTCTTCTTCCTTATCGCTGGGCAGGGATTCAATCTTTTGCTCAGGTGTTGAAGGGGGTAGTTTGGAATGAGGCTCTTCTACGACACTCTTCTCTGAGAGCGGTTGTTTCTCAGGTTTGAGGTGAAACATATCAGTGCTACAACTACCGCAAAAAAGCGGTATGATTATTATAATGAATATCCTAATACTAAACCTAAAATGAATTTCCACTTTCCTCCATCGACTTTAGCACATTATCACTGATGAGCTTATAGCAAGCACTGCGTTAGGTTTCTGGGGACATTAAATCGCATGTTCCCATTTTTGGTAAAGGGAGTATAGAAGAAGTATCCTTAATGGTCAAGCATATATAGATCCCCATAAGGCAAAAATTGTTGCTTTCCCAATAAAAATAAGTGGTAATGGAAAATCCGAAAACATTATTCAATCACTATTCAAAGGGGAAATTCTGGAGTTTTCAAGAGAAACAGCATGGGGACTGTTTAGCACACTATTTGAACAACAAGGAATAGCCTATGCAAAACACTAGAGAGAAAAAGGGCATAACCAGAAATATTGTTCTTGCTGGTTTTACATCCTTTTTTACAGATGTTTCCTCTGATATGATTTATCCACTGCTACAGGCCTTTGTGAGCATGATTATGGCTTCCAATAAAGCTCTGCTGGGCCCTATTCTGGGAATTATAGAAGGGATAGCTGAATCCACAGCCAGTCTGCTCAAAGTTTTTTTTGGTTACTATTCTGATACAATTCAAAACAGGAAACTGCCTGCTATTGCAGGGTATAGTACATCTGCGCTGGCAAAATTTCTTCTTCTTCTCTCTGTTTTTGGATGGTATTTCGTTCTCCTCGCTCGTTTTTTTGATCGTGTCGGAAAAGGTGTTCGGACAGCCCCCAGGGATGCACTTATCTCAGAATCTGCTCCAAAGGACATGCAGGGAAAAGCATTCGGTTTTCACAGAGGAATGGATTTTGCTGGCGCCACACTAGGTGCCCTTATCTGTTTCTTCCTCGTTCTACATTTTATGGATCCTATTACCAAGACTCTCAAAGATCTGAATTCTTTTTATACCCTGTTTCTGATCTCGATTATTCCTGCCTTAATAGGAGTACTCTTTCTATTTTTTATCAAAGAGAAAAAGCTCCACACTGCCCAAACAGCAAACAACAAAAAGCCTAAACCAAACCTGAACATTCGTCAATATGATAAGAACCTTCAGATTTTCTTTCTTGCCCAGCTCGTGTTTACCCTTGGAAACTCTTCAAACCAATTTTTGCTGCTTCGTAGCATGAATCTCGGGTATACTCTTTCTACAGTGGTACTCATGTATTTTGCCTTTAATCTTTCCACCTCCCTCCTCTCCACTGCATTCGGTTCTCTTTCTGACAGAATTGGTCGAAAAAACTTGCTCATAGCAGGCTATGGGCTCTATGCAGTTGTATACATCGCTTTTGGTTTTATAAGCCAAAAGACCAATTTCCTTTTGTGGTTTTTTTGGCCTTTGTATGGAATCTATTTCGCAATGACAGAAGGAATAGAAAAGGCCTTTGTCTCAGATATAGCTCCAAAAGACTCAAAGGCAACTGCCCTTGGATTTTACCACACTATTGTTGGGATCGGATTGCTCCCTGCAAGCATTATCGCTGGAATCCTTTTTTCCCTTCTTCCAAGTGCTCCATTCATTTTTGGTGGAGCTTTGGCCCTTGTCACCGTAACTATTCTGGGTTTCTTTGTGAAAGAAAAAGGATCGGAAGGATTAACACAATCCTGAAAGCCCTGCGATCTCTTTCATCATATTATCAAGAAATGGGCCTGCGGATGCTGATGGATCTGAATAAATGGCCTTACCAAAATTGATCCGAACCAAAGTCCGGATCCCTTTTCCCGAATAATTCATTCCCACAGGAATAAAAGGGATGGAGAAACGAGAAAGAATGAACCTCACAATTCCTGCATGTGCAGACCCTATTTTATTTCTATAGTAGGTGCCTTCAGGAAACACTACAATCCCCTCTCCTTTTTTTAAGAATTCAATCATAACCTTCAGAGATTGTCTGCTCTCCAGAGGACGCTGCCGGTTTAAAGGAATGCCACCAAGAGATCTTATAAACCAGTTGCTGAGAGGGTTCTTAAATAAATCATATTTGGCTACATAATAAAGAGGTCTAGGTGTTGCAAGGCTTAACAGGGGAATATCCACCCACCGCTGGTGTTTTGGTAAAAGAATGAAGGCGCTCTTTTGAGGTAGGTTTTCCGTTCCTTCTGTTTCCAAGCGAAAGAATGGGGACAGTAAAATCCTGCTCGTAGTTTTTGTAGCCTTCACAACCCAGTTTTTTCTTATTCCCATAAGCACTCACCTAAGAAGTATTCATCAAAACAGATTTATTGAAGCTCACACGGAGTATTGACATTGTTAATTCTTTTTACACTTGTAGGGTCCTTCCTGCGGCGGTTTTCGAATAATAGGCTATGAAACACAGCAATGTCTATACTTTGGGTTCCTCCCACCAGGGGTAAAAATCCGGCATGTCAGCTGAGGCGCTCATGGTGAATTTTGGCGGGCGTTTATCTAGGAAGCTTTGAACGCCCTCGTAGGCATCCTTTTGCCGCCCTGCCCAATAGAAACAGCGCGAGTCTATAAGGTGGACGGACTGGGGATTTTTCTCAGCGAGCCCATGCCAGAGGAGTGCCTTACTAAGTGCCACGGATACTGCGGAAGTGCTATCCGTGATTTCCTTGGCAATCGTTATCGCCTTGGGAAGTACCTCATCGCGCGGCACCACGTAATTGAACAATCCTGAATTTACTTCCTCCGCAGCGCGGAACACTCTCCCTGTATATATGAGTTCGGTGGCTTTAGATATGCCAACGATCCGCGGCAGAAACCATGAAGAGCATGCTTCTGGAACAACACCACGCCGAGTAAAGACAAAACCAATCTTGGCATCCTCAGCCACAATCCGTATATCCATTGGCAAGGTCATTGTAATGCCCACACCAACTGCGTGGCCATTAATTGCCGCAATCACTGGCTTGCGACAGTTGAAGATAGCAAGGGAAATCTGACCACCTCCATCTCGATGCTCGCTGATTTTAACCTCCCTACCATTCTTTTTAGATCGATCAAAGGTCGAGCCGCCATGAGACAGATCTGCTCCTGCGCAAAACGCCTCGCCAGAGCCCGTCACCACAACGACGCGAACCATGTCATCGCGATCGGCCTCTTCAAAGACCTTGATCAACTCCTCTCGCATTGTGCCTGTTAAGGCATTCATCTTATTCGGTCGATGCAGCGTAACTGTTGCTACACCGCTGTCAAGCTCATATCGTGTTTGGGTAAGGTCCATTTGAATACCTCTCTTTGTTGTTTTAACAGAACATACCCACCTCGCCACCAGACTTTTGCAAGCCAAAACACAAACTCCTTGGCTTTCGGACGTGTCGGATTTCAGCTATACCCGAGAAAATTGCTGAAAAAGGCCAAAGTGAAGTGGGCACCCACCAATCAGGTTCTGCTTTCCTCACAACTCTGATTAGTGGAGTTCAGTTTGTCAAGAATAATTTAAAGCCCCTTTTAAGAATATTATTCGAGATTAATCTGGGTCAAAAGCCAGCTTGACATTTTATAAATACACTCATATCAAAAAATTAGCATTATGCCCTTAGAATTTTTCTTTGGGTTATCCTTGTTAATTGGTTTTGGAATCTTTATTCTATATCCAATCTCAATCTTCAGCTTATTTCATTAAAGTCGTCTTTCACTGTTGCCAAACCAAATCGGAGTGATATAATAATCATTCAATAAATCAAGATTTCTTCCGTTACCATTATCTCTTTTATTAAAAAGAGGTTGTGATTGAATTGATTTTACATTTGCTCCATTTTTTTAATAGTATCAGAGTGTTTGATAATTGGAGGAAAAAATGAGAAATATTACTATTATAGTCTTATCAGTGGTATTGGCTGCAGCTATCATCTCTGGATTAATCCTTTATCAGAGGCATCTTGACACAAAAGCGAGCCTTCTCATAAGCGAGAAGGGTCTATCTGAGTTAAATGAAAAAGTCACTCAATTGAATCAAGAAATTTCTGCACTTCAAGATCAAATCCGCACAAATGCAAAACAGCTAATGGAACTGAAAAGCGCTAAAGAGTCTATTGCTACGCTTGAGAATACGATAAAAATGAAGGATCAAAGACTTTCTCAATTCAAGGAAAAAATTCACACATTAGAAAGAGACCTTGAAGAAGAAAGGAAGGCCAAGGATGCAATTTTGACAGATCTTCAGGAAAGACTTCAAGGCTCTCAATCACATATCCGCTATCTCGAGGAAGAAGTTGCAAAAGGGCACAACGAAATCCAAGAGCTCCAAGGTCAACTTATAGGCCTTAAAGGACAAAAGGTTTTATCGGAGACCAAAAAAGGCCAGTTAAAATCCACATATGAAGCACTTATTACAGACCTCGAGAAGCAGATTGAAAATCAGGAAATAACCATCAAGGCATTTAAAGATCAAATCTCTGTCACTTTAGTGGATCGAATCCTGTTCGAATTTGGCAAGGCGACCATTACTTCTGAAGGCGAAATAATTTTAAAAAAGGTTGGGGAAATACTAAAAAATATTCAGGGAAAACAGATCCGAATCGTTGGACATACTGACAATATCCCCATTATGCCACAATATCGGTATAAGTTCCCAACAAATTGGGAGCTTTCTGGCGCTCGTGCTGCAGCAGTGATTCGTTATTTCCAAAAAAATATTCACCTCGATCCCAGGAACCTGGAAGCAGTGGGCCGTTCCTTTTATGAGCCCATTGCCAGCAACGAAACGAGCCAAGGACGTGCTCAGAACAGGCGGGTAGAAATTATCATTTCACCTAAATTAGAATAGCCTATCTGCAAGTGAGGTGGTTGAATCCATCAACCGCCTTCTCTGATTTTGTCAAATTTAAACTCTTTATGGGAGAGGGGACTAAAAATTATTACCAAAATTTCCTCTAACACGATGTAGGCCACTCTTTTTCCGAGAACAAAGATCTCAGAGATATCTGCCAATGTCAAAAGCAGTAAAGCTATTAACATGTTAGATTCTGTGGGAGGTAAAAAATAGAAAATTTCTAAAGATAAGATTAGCTAATAGGTGCTAGTTTTTTTATTGTTTTCTGTGATTTTTTCCTCTGGATTGCCTAACTGGCAACTTTTTCTAAGTCAAGTAGAAATCCCCAATTTAGGTAAGAGATACACCTGAAGAAAAACCCAGATTCCAATAATCAAAATAAACCACCATCCACTCATTCGCTTCCTTCTCTTCTTCTGTTTTGCTGCTATAAATAATTCATCACATCTGTATTATATTAGTCACAGCTCACGGCTGTGGAGATCAAGCTGCTCAAGAAAACCCACCTGAAGAAGAGGCACAGCTCGATGACAATCCGCTACTCAAACCTTTGCTGGAACTGGATGATCCGCTTGAAAATAATGACATAAGCCTACAAGTATCTCTTTCTCCGCATAAAGGGCAGGCCAATTTTTCTTCCTCATCAGAAGAAAAAATCAATTGCTCAAACACATTTCCGCATTTATTGCATCTAAACTCATAAAGAGGCATTTATTACTCCATTCTTAACTATCTTATATCCAATCCGTAATAAAAGGTTTTATTCCTTAATATATATCTCCTATTCTAACCCTTTTTCACAAATATGCAAGATTTGAGAAAAATATTTATTTACTAAAAAACCTATAGGGACACCCTTGACTAAATAGACTAATCATCAGAGGTATCTCGACGAATTAATACTTTCGCTACCGCCGATGATGAAACTCCTAACTGACGCCCTTTCTTACGCGGACCTTCTCTCCTGAGCGCACCTCATTGAACAGCTTCGGATCACCGATTATCTTACCTACAATATTGACCGCGCTGGCAGGGCGTATCTCATCTCCTCTGCTCATAGGCGTGAGCCCGAAAAAGATACATAAGGCCCTTCCTGTCGGCCAATACCCTAAATCTCCCATATCCACAACTTCCTTTGCGGTCTCATCCAAAGATAGAGTTACAGGAGTACTAAAATAAACCTCCTCTCCCCATGTGTTGGATGTAGATTCTATGGGCAGGGCGTCCCAGATTGCACTCGCTGCTTCAGTTTCTGCCAGGACCGCCTCACTCGTAATTTTTCCGGCCTCAATAATAATCTTTCGCCCCATAAAACAAACCTCTTTTTCTGTCAGTTAATAAAGAAATTCATTTGAACCATAATATACTTAGCCATGAAGCTTTGCTGCAATTTCAGCCACCCTTCGGCCCAGTTTGATTGCATTTTCGCCGGCCTTTGCATCAGGGGCTCCCGTGCAGGCAACTCCATAATGCCCTGTGGCCGACATCGGATCTCCGATAATTATCATTCCATAGATCAGAAGAGCCTGGATGATAGACATCATGGTGGTTTCCTTGCCGCCTGAAAGATCTCCGGAAGTGGCAAAAGCAGCTCCTACCTTGCCCTCCATCTTCTTTCGCACACCGATGAAATCATCAAACACTTTTTTCAGTTCAGCTGCCATTGTTCCAAAATAAACCGGCGATCCGGCTATAATACCAGCAGATTCAACAAAATCATCTTTAGTTACCTCGCCGGCATTTCTAAGGTGAGCCCTTGCACCCTGCACCTCCTCGACTCCTTGTGCAATCTTTTCAGCCAGCTTTTTTGTGTTTCCGCCCTTTGAGAAATAAAGAACCAGTATCTGCATTACAAAACCTCCCCGCTGAAACAAAATAATAAATGATGGTATGGTGTATATTGATAGTAGGTTTCAAACAAGAAATCAAGCGTCTAACTTCCGCCTGCTTTTACATTTATAAAGGTAAAGAATGCATCAATTATAAAAATTTACTATTTTTTCTCACATTTGTTCCATATTAAAGACCGGATCGTAACGCTTAATCTGCGCTCCTATGCTTACATGCTATTCGCCATACGTTTTACTATCTCAACCAGCTTATCCCTCCGATTATATTCCGGTTTTCCTATGACCTCCTCCAGAAGCTGGTTCAAGATCCGCCCCACCCTGGGACCAGGCTGTAACCCTGATACTGCCATGACATCATGACCATTGACCGCTAAATCGGAGATAGTTAAAGGGTATGATTTTTTTATGTGGGAATCAATTCTATTCTTAAATTTCTCGATATCTTTTTCAAAATCCCTTCCCCACCCATGGGCCAAGTCATCTGCCTTTCTAAGGGCTATAAGGTCATCAACATTGTCTGCCCCTATCCGTTTGATAAAACGCCTCACCGTCTTGTCGCTCAACTCTTGTTTGTAGTCAAACATATGATGGGCAATCAGGTGTGTCACTCGAGTAATCCTCTCATTGCTAAACTTTAGCCTCATCATAATTTCCCTGGTTAGCTCTGCGCTGGCTTTTGCATGACCAAAAAATCTCCATCTCCCGTTAATCTTTTCCCTTACCCGTGGCTTTGCAATATCGTGCAACAGGGCTGATAGCCGCAAAACAGGATCATCTTTAATAGAATCAACCGTCTCCATGGTATGCCGGTAGATAGTATATTTGTGATAATTGTTTTGCCGTTTTCTGTAACCTTCAACAAGTTCCGGCAAAATCCTCTTGAGAAGGCCTGACTTTCTCATCAGATGAAAGCCTGCTGAAGGTCTTCTTACCATTAAAATCTTCAGAAGCTCATCCCGTACTCGTTCTTTGGCTACGATATCAATAGCTTGTGCCATAGTTTTTATAGCCATAAGCGTTTCAGGTTCAATGGCATATCCAAGCTCTAAAGAGAACCTGATAGCCCTCATCATTCTCAAAGGGTCCTCTTGAAACCGTTC
>DATKWM010000039.1:0-7193 GCA_035529575.1 Desulfatiglandales bacterium | reverse complement strand
TTTGTCATAACCGGCATGCTTCAATTCTGGTGCCCAAAATCCCCCCATCATTGAATATCCCATTAACAAAGTCTGAGGAGAATAGGTAGTAACAATGGTACGATTAGCACCAGGAGCAAGTGTGCCACCTAAAAGACCGGTGCTGAATATGAGTAAATTATCAGGAGAAAAGGGTTCAGTTTCAGGTGGAACCCTATCCCATAATATCTGGGTGTTAGTACCTAGACCGCCAAGATAAAGTTCGGTTAATCTTGGGTCAGTTTCTACCCTCTCAATGTTTCCACGGGATAGATCAATTTCTAAATTAAACCCTGTCTCTGCGTACCTCATTTTTTCCCCCTTCTAAATTACCTGAATCCATGACATACTTTTTGATTAATCATGGGTTGCAGGCACTTAACTCAAAACGGCCTTCACCCGTCGGGTGAAGGTTGAAATTGCTTAAGTTGCTGAAGTTATTCTCTATCAAAATCTATACCATGAGTTCATGGGCTAGTAAGCCTTTTAATGCTAAATCAAAAAATTACTCTTGGTGATAAGAAAAGATTATCGGCGATGTCCGGTACGATGTGATTACAATATAGCTACATTGTAGCTATGTGTCAAGAAAAAAGTGGATTTATGTAAAAAGCCATTGCATTTTTTTCAAAAATGGAATGGCTTTCATTGTTAACAGGGTGGATAGTCAAGAATCCAGTTCTTTTCTAAGGTTAATGAAGTTGCTCCGGTCAAATCCGATGGATTTAAAAAAGGAAAGTATATCCACCGCGTCCCACCTGGCAGCCGTATAGATTTCATTGATTTTTTTCTTTTTGAACTGTTTGAACAACTGGATAATCAGGGACTGGCCGATTTCGGTCTCCATGTGTTTCGGGTGAACGCCTATTATCTTGATCCAACCGCTCTGGTCCAGGCCGAAAAGGATAAAACACCTAAATTAATTTCCGCAAATTAATGGACATCACCCCTTATCGTGTTTGCTGATAGCCTTCTCCTTTCCTTTAAATAGATACTCAATCGATGACTTTCTTTAGATTAATAAAATCACACCTGTCAAACCCCAGTGACTTAAAAAAGGACAAGAGGTCAATTGAGTCCCACTTAACTGATGAAAAAATATTTTTTATATTCATTTTCGTCAGTTCATCAAACACCTCCTTGGCCATCCTTTTTCCGATTCCACTTCCCATATATTTTGGCTCAACACCAAAAAGCCCAATCCATGCACTTTTTTCCAGACCAAACCCACCATAGAGTATATAGGTAATGATAAATCCCACCACCTTACCATCAAGCTCTGCCACAAAGCTGACCCTATTGTCTTTCTTTACCTCTTCTTGAACAACCTTATGATAATCGATTGTGCTCGGTTCCTTTGTAATTGCTTCCTGAATTCGAGAAATATCTTCTGAATCACGTACCTCTAATCTTCTTATTATAAGATTCTGCAATATAGGAAACTCCTTACTTTAAAATTCAGTGCCTAATCTGTCCTGACTATCTTGACATGCTTACCGACCCAATCAGGAGGAAGATATACCCGGCCACTATTACCGCTGAGTTTTACCTCTTTTTCAAGCATTTCCTCACCAAAGACCTCAAATTTCACCTTCTTTGGTTGTTCTTGCTTGTTAGCAGTGTATTTCTCTTTGTTGTTCACCTATTATCCATCAATAGTTAAATTTAAATTAACACTATGTAATCACTTAATCAATCATGGTTAAAAAACTAAATCACAATGTTATTACAAAATGTGATTACAATTTAGCTATAATGTAACTATGTTTTTATGTTGTCAACAAAAAAATAATTAAAAAAAATAATTCCAGGCAATATTTTCTTTTTTACCTTTGCGAGACCATTTTAACTTGACTTAAATTAGTAGAAAAGAATATATAAAAGCACTTTTAATCAATAAATATTTTGTTAAACCAGCTAACATTAACGAAGGAGAAACGTATATGAGAGATGTAGTAATTGTTGGAGGCATGAGAACACCTGTTGGTTCTTTTGGAGGATCACTCAAGAGCACGTCAGTGGTTACCTTAGGCTCCTTGATATTAAAGGAAACCTTGAAAAGACTCGGGCTGAGACCCTTCGCTTCTGAAGAACTCAAGAGTTTTGAGCCAGATGCTCTTAAGGGTTTGGGCATGATTGAATTAGAAAAAAATACCTATGATTATGCTGATTCTCTTCAACCCATAGAAATTGATGAGGTAATCATGGGAAATGTAATAGGGGCAGGTCAAGGGCAAAATGTTGCCAGGCAGGCAACAGTGCAGGCGGGTATTCCCAAGGAGGTGAATGCCTTTACTATCAATAAGGTCTGTGCCTCAGGTATGAAGGCTTTATCCCTTGCTACTCTTGCCATACGGGAGGGGGAGAAAAACACTATTCTTGCAGGTGGTATGGAAAATATGAGCATGGCACCCTATGGGTTAAACACTGCACGATGGGGCATCAGAATGAATAATGCCGATATGGTCGATTTGATGATCTTTGATGGTCTCTGGGAAATCTTTTATGGGTATCATATGGGTATAACTGCTGAAAACATTGCTGAAAAATATGATATTTCTCGAAGCGAACAAGATGAACTTGGTGCCATGAGCCATGCAAGGGCCCGAAAGGCAATAGCTGACGGCATCTTCAAACAGGAAATTGCCCCTGTTTCTATTCCACAGAGAAAAGGTGAACCAATTATCTTTGACACTGATGAAAGGCCAATGGATACAAATGCAGAAAAGATGGCAAAATTGCGACCGGCATTTAAAAAAGATGGTACTGTTACCGCAGGTAATGCCTCTGGTATTAATGATGCGTCTGCTGCGCTTCTTTTAATGTCAGCTGAAAGGGCAAAAGAGTTAGGCCTGAAACCCATAGTGAAAATTAAGGCGTATGCATCAGGGGCTATAGACCCTGCTTTTATGGGGCTGGGACCTATTCCTGCTGTCAGAAAGGTTCTAAAAGCGACCGGATTGGAGATAAGCGATTTTGGTGAAATTGAGCTCAATGAGGCCTTCGCTTCTCAGGCCATTGCCTGTATTCGGGAGTTAGGGTTCGATCTTGATAAAACAAACCTTTTGGGAAGTGGTATATCTATAGGCCATCCAATTGGCTGCACTGGTGCCAGAATTATAATAACCCTGATGAATGAGATGGTCAGAAACGATGTTGAGTTAGGTCTTGCTACCTTATGTATAGGTGGGGGCCAAGGTATGGCTATGGCCCTTGAAAAGGTGTAGTCATTATTGACAATTGATAATTGAATAGTGAAAATTGAAAAAATTCAATTGTCAATAGTCAATCAAAAATAGTCAATTAAAAAAGGAGCTCACCATGTCTTATGAAACTATTCTGTTTAGCAAAGAAGAAAATATTGCCATAATTAAATTCAATCGACCCAAGGTACTCAATGCTATTAATCCAACTGTTGTATCTGAGATGATAGATGCATTGGGAAAAATTGCAGCAGATACATCCATAAAGGTCCTTATCCTGACAGGAGAGGGAGATAAGGCCTTTGTTGCAGGAGCAGATATAGCCTCGATGAGGGATTATACCCCATTAGAAGGGAAATTTTTCTCACGACAAGGCCAGGAACTCCTCTTTCAATTAGAGGCTTTATCCATTCCAGTAATTGCCTGCGTCAATGGCTTTGCCCTTGGTGGAGGAACAGAGATATCAATGGCATGCGATTTTATATATGCTGCTGATTCTGCTATGTTTGGTCAGCCAGAGATAAATTTAGGAATTATTCCAGGCTTTGGCGGTACCCAGAGGCTATCCCGCCTCGTTGGTAAAGCAATGGCCAAGGAGCTTTGCATGACAGGAGTAATGATAAGTGCTCAGAAGGCCAAAGATATTGGCCTTGTAAACAAAGTGTTTCCAAAAGAGTCTTTATGGGAAGAGACAATGAAAGTTGCAAAGGTACTGGCTTCAAAGGGCAAGGTTTCTATCCGGGCTGTCAAAGAGTCAATCGAAAGGGGATATGATCAGGATCTGAGAACAGGTTGTTATATGGAATCCGATGCCTTCGGTATGTGCATGGCAAGTGAGGATGCATCAGAAGGAATGGGGGCATTCTTAGAAAAAAGAAAAGCCGAGTTTAAAGGCGAACTTCTTTAAATACGGGGGAAAAATGGAATTTAAATTAAATAAGGAGCAGGAAGCGATCCAGAAGGCAGCAAGAGAATTTGCGAAAGGGGAATTTGACAAAGAGATAGCCCTTGAACATGAAAGGAACCACACATTTCCTTCAGAGATCTGGAAAAAGGCCTGTAAACTTGGTTTCATGGGGATTCATTATCCAGAAAAATATGGGGGACAGGAGTATGGTGTCTTTGAGAATATCCTTGTAGTGGAAGAATTCTGCCGACAAGATTCAGGAATCGGTGTCGCCCTTAGCTTAGCCGACTTTTCATCTGAGGTCATCTTAAGATTTGGAAACGACCAACAGAAAGAAAAATACCTGATTCCTCTCACCAAAGGGGAGGCAATTTCCAGCGGAGGTTTTACTGAGCCAGACCATGGAAGCGATATCACTCTTATGGATACAACTGCAATAAAAAAAGGGGATGAATACATAATAAACGGAATCAAAACATTTATTACCAATGGGACCATTAGTGACTTTGCCATGGTTCTCTGCCAGACAGATTTTGAGGTAAAGCCTTCCTATCGTGGCCAATCTGTCATCATTGTTGAGAAAGGAACACCCGGATATTCTACTGCAGATGTTGGTGAAAAAATGGGAATAAAGATGACATCAACCGCGGAGCTTTCATTTAATAATGTGAGTGTTCCTGTCTCAAATCTTGTAGGTCAAGAAAACAAGGGATTCTATCATGTGCTTGAGTTTTTTGACGAGAGCAGAATAGAAATAGCAGCCCAAGCCCTTGGGATTGCCCAGGGAGCCTTTGATCGTGCGCTTGCATACTGCAAAGAGCGGACCCAGTTTGGAAAAAAGCTCGCTCAATTTCAGATCACACAGCACAAACTCGCAGATATGGCGGCCAAGATAGAGTTGGCAAGTCTTATAGTATATAAATCGGCCTGGAATTTCGATCAGGGAAAAATAGACCCAAAATTAACCTCCATCGCAAAGATGTATGCAGCCCGGACAGCAGTTGAAGTAGCTGATGAGGCTATTCAACTATTGGGAGGATACGGCTATATGCTTGAGTATGAGGTAGAACGTTTTTATAGAGATGCAAAGATAACAGAGATTTATGAGGGGACAAAAGAAATACAAAAAAATACAATAGCCAGTTCATTATTAGGAAAATTTTAATTGCTCAAAAGGTTGCGTGCCTCGTTACATAGGGTTCCCTTTGGGAAATGTAACAGGGTGAAATTTTAATTCCACTAAGGCAAATAAAGTTTCTTCTTCTTGAGGGTACCCATGTCCTTCCTTTTAATTTTGAGTAAATACTGGAAATTTTTAATCGAGGGCTATGATGTTTACAAAAGAAAGCATAGAGAAAATAGATGTAGATACTAAAAAATGGCAAAAGGTTTTCAAAGAATCTATTGCAAAGGCCCCTGAAAGATTAAAGCGATTTTCTACTGTTTCAGACCGCCCTGTCCAAAACCTCTATACCCCATTAGACATTAAAGACCTTGATTATTCGAATGATATAGGATTCCCTAATCAATACCCGTTTACCAGGGGTGTTCAACCGACTATGTACAGGGGAAGACTATGGACTATGAGGATGTTTGCAGGTCTGGGCTCTGCCAAGGATACCAATGAGAGATTTCATCTTCTTGTAAATGAGGGTCAGACAGGCCTATCCACAGCCTTTGATATGCCCACCTTAATGGGATATGATACTGACTCCCCAAAATCACGAGGGGAATGTGGCAGATGTGGTGTTGCCATCGATACATTAAAGGATATGGAAATATTGTTTGATGGCCTTCCTATTGACAAGATCACCACCTCTATGACCATAAATCCACCAGCTGCAGTGATGTGGGCAATGTATATTGCAATGGCTGAAAAAAGAGGGATACCCAGGGAAATTATAGGTGGAACCATACAAAATGATATGCTCAAGGAATTCATTGCACAGAAGACATTCATGTGCCCCCCAAAACCCTCCATGAGGCTCATTACCGACACTGTTGAATTTGGTACGAAAGAAGTTCCCAGGTGGAATCCCATAAGCATAAGTGGCTATCACATCAGAGAGGCTGGATCCACTGCTGTTCAGGAACTTGCCTTTACTTTAGCCGATGGTATTGCCTATGTAGAGGGTGCTCTCGAAAGAGGTCTTGCTGTTGATTCCTTTGCCCCGCGACTCTCGTTCTTCTTTAACTCACACCTTGACTTTTTTGAAGAGATTGCAAAATATAGGGCGGCCAGAAGGATGTGGGCAAAAATCATGTCTGAGAGATTTAAGGCAAAAGATCAGCGCTCAATGTGGCTCAGATTTCATACGCAAACTGCTGGTTGTTCTCTTACTGCCCAACAGCCATATAACAATGTGATCAGAACTGCTCTTCAGGCCCTGGCAGCTGTGCTTGGTGGAACACAATCTCTCCATACCAATTCTCTGGACGAGGTTCTCGCACTCCCTACTGAAGAGGCAGCCACTATTGCTCTTCGCACACAGCAAATAATTGCCGAAGAATCAGGAGTAGCAAATACCATTGATCCCCTGGGGGGATCTTTTTATGTCGAACGCCTGACAAGAGATATGGAAGAAGAGGCCTTTGAATATATCAAAAAGATTGATGATATGGGAGGAATGGTAGAGGCAATAGAGAGAAACTATCCCCAATTAGAGATAGCAGACGCTGCCTATAAGTATCAGAAACAGATAGACAGCAAAGAAAAGACAGTAGTCGGGGTAAACAAATATATGACTGAAGAAGAGCTTCCTGTAGAGACCCTTCAAATAGAGGCAGAATTAGAAGAAAAACAGATTCAATGGACAAATCAAGTGAAGGATACGAGGGACAATAAAAAGCTAAAAGATGCATTAGAGAAATTAGGCGAATCTGCGCAAAGAGATGATAATCTCATGCATCCAATTATAGATGCAGTGAAAGCATATGCTACTGAGCAAGAGATTTGCGACGTGTTCCGGGAAGTCTTTGGAGTATACCGAGACCCCGGTGTTTATTAAAAAAAGTGCCTAAAGTGCCTAAAAATAGAAGTGAGCTAAAGTTACTACTGAGAGTAT